>JAZFUB010000344.1:0-12492 GCA_036447015.1 Thermoguttaceae bacterium
GTGATGGTGGCGACTTTCCATGCGGTCATCTCTCGCGTTCGTCGGCCGCTACGGGCTGTTAGGGCCGGCGGAATATCAGTCGTGGTTTGTTCTGCGAGTCGGCGTTTCGTTCGCGGAGACGTTGTAAATTAACGAGTACGATGGGCCTCCGAGCCCGTCGATAAGTCAAAACTTCCCTGGATTCGACGGGCTCGGAGGCCCATCGTACAGGTTGTTTCCGAATGATTCACAACCTAGGAGCGAAAAGCGACTATCCGTGCTACACTTCAAAAGTATGACCACTACAATCGAATCGGCCGAACGTGGAACGAGCCGTCGCCGTCAGGTGGTTGGCTCGGCGGGGGTGGGGATCGTCTGCGCGCTGATCCTGCTGGCCACTTCGCCGATGACGCCGATGGCGTTCGACGAGGGGAACGCCATTCTCCGGGTCGAGAAGATCGCCCAATGGGCCGAGCATTGGGAACTGACCGATGAGGCGATCTTCAAGCACTGGCAGTTCACAACCCAAATCGAGGGGCATCCGGCGTTCTATGGGATTGTGATTGCCGTGGGCCGGTGGATCTCGGGCTCGTGGCTGGGGCCGCTCGATTCGGCCCGGTTCGGCCCGATGATGCTGTTCGGCCTGGCGGCCGGGGCGATGTTCTATCGGATGTGGCGTGAGTACACGGCCGTCGCCGCCGCCGGAGCCGTCGCGGCGCTGATGCTTTTGCCCCGGATGTTCGCCCATGCCCATTTTGCTTCGTTCGACAGCCCGTTGACGAGTTGTTGGATCCTCGTGTGGGCCACGTTCGCACCGGCCAAGCAGACCTGGTGGGGCAAGGTGCTCTGGGGTGTCGCGCTGGGGATGGCTTTCAGTTGCAAGGCGACCGGTTGGTTTGCCGTCGTCGGGCCGGCTGTCTGCGCGGTCGGCTATCGCGATCGGGCGGCCATCAAGGTGCTGCTGGCGGGCGTGCCGGTTGCTCTGCTGACGTTCTTCGTCCTGAATCCGCCGCTGTGGCTGCATCCGATCGATGGGTGGTTGACGTTCTTCAAGCTGAACCTTTCGCGCAAGGAGTTGGGGTTGAACTTCTCGACCCTGTTCCTCGGGCGGATGTACAACATGGATCATCCGCTGCCGATTTCCAATACGATCTTTTGGACGGCCATTGCCGTGCCGGTCGGCACGCTGGCGTTGGCGGGCGTCGGCATCAGGGCCATCGCTCGTCGCTGGCGGACCGACGCGGCGGGCATGCTGTTGATCGCCCATTGGGTCGTGCTGCTGATCGCACGAGCCATCCCCGGCACACCGGTCCACGACGCGATTCGGCTGTTTCTGCCGAGTTTTGCGATGCTGGCCGCCTTGGCCGGGGTCGGCTGTGGCGAGGTGCTGGCCTGGGCGTCGCGGCGATGGCCGGAGAGTCTCCGCGCGCGACTGGCAACCGGCGTGGGAATCTTGCTGCTCTATGCCGGATCGGCTTGCAGTATGGTCTTTTATGCGCCACAGTGGCTTTCGCATTACAACCTGCTGATCGGCGGTCTGCCTGGCGCGAAGGCGATGGGGATGGAGCCAACCTACTATTGGGATTCGCTGGATAACTCGGTGATCGACTGGCTCCACGAAAACACCGCGCCCGACGAGCGAATCTATATCGGCTACGGCTCTCGCGACAACATCATCCGGATGCTGCGTTGGAAGACGTTCCGCCGCGACGTGCAGTACGTCTACCAGCCGGGCGAGTTCCGCTGGTACGTCATACAGCATCGCCCCAGCGGCATGATGCCGGAAGATCATTGGCTCGTCGAGCATGCCGAGCCCGAGTTCCGCAAGACCCTTCGGCCGGTCGGTCCGGGCCCCTGGAGGCTCGACGTGCCGTTGCTGGAAGTCTATAACTATGAGGATTATCTGAAAGCGAGGGCCGCGACGGAGTAAGGAACCCCATGAAAACGATTCCCGTCAGGACGACGTATCTAGAGATGGTCGCTCGGCCGACACACGACACGCCGCCCCCGGGCGAACGGATCGAGGTCATCCACGCCCTGCGGCCAACGATTGGATTCTATCGGTTTCTGTATGACGCGGTCGGTCGGGATTTCCAGTGGGTCGATCGCACAATGATGTCCGACGAAGCACTCGGCGCGATCGTTCACGACGATCGGGTCGAAGTCCACGTGCTCTACGCCCATGGCACGCCGGCCGGCTACGCCGAGCTTGACCGCCGCGAGGACGGCCAGATCGAGTTGGCCTATTTCGGCATCATGCCCGAGTTTCGCGGCAAGGGTTTTGGCCGATACTTTTTAGACTGGGCCGTGGCCAAGGCATGGTCGTACGGCCCCGAGCGGGTCTGGGTGCATACGTGCGAACTCGACCACCCGGCCGCGCTGCCGATCTATCTGGCCGCCGGCTTCACGGTCTACGATGAGCGGATTCTCGATCAGCCGATGCCGTGAGCCGTAGCTGGACTGGCAAGAATTCAGTCGTGATGCGAACGCCCGAATTCTTGCGAATCCGGCTACGAAATCGGAACGCCCGAATTCTTGCCGGTCCGGCTACGAAATCGCTCGGTTTGGCCCGGTTGCGACGATTGGCAGGCCGCCGCGGGTCAGTCAGAAGTGTTTTCGCGGGGCGATTTCGCGAGCTATCCTTCTCTATGAGAACGGTTTGCGTCCGGGCGGGTGGAACTCCGCATGCGCGCTCCCAACGCATCGTACAAGCAGTGTCAGGCAGAAACGGATCGCAAGGAACATGGCTGCAAGAAACATTCGGGTCCTGGTCGTCGACGAGTCCGTGCTGATCCGCGAGATCATTTGCGACCAGATCGCGGCCGCCGACGGAATCGAGGTGGCCGGGCTGGCCGCCGACGGTGAGAAGGCCCTCGATCTGCTCGACGAGGTCAATCCGGACGTCGTCACGTTGGACATCCAGATGCCCAAGATGGACGGGTTGGCGACCTTGGATGCGATGCTCGAGCGGCGACCGGTGCCCGTCGTCATGGTCAGCGCGCTGACCCAACTTGGCGGCAATACGACGCTCGATGCGCTGGATCGCGGCGCGCTGGATTACGTAGCCAAGCCGCAGTGTGCGTCGGAAGTCGAGGTCGCGCTGGGCGACGAATTGATGCGGAAGATCCGCACCGCCGCGGGAACCAACGTCCGTCGGATCCTGGAAATCCGCCAAGAGCGAAAACGACGTCGCGAGGAACGAAAACGTCGTCCCCCGACGACGCAGAAGGTCTTCGAGGCCAGTCCGACCGAATTGGTCGACAAGTGCATTGCGCTGGGGATTTCGACCGGCGGGCCACCCGCTCTGGCCAGCCTGTTCGATTCCTTGCGGCCGCCGATGCCGCCGATCATCGTGGTACAGCACATGCCGACCCAGTTCACCAAGTCGCTCGCCTGGCGGCTCGATTCCCTGTCGAGTCTCTCGATCAAAGAGGCCCGGAGCGGCGACATCCTGCGTCCGAACCATGTCGTCGTTGCCCCGGGCGGTCGGCACTTGAAGCTCCGCAAGACGGGCAAAATGACCAAGGTCGTACTCAGCGACGGGCCGCCGGTCAGCAGCCACAAGCCTTCGGTCGACGTGATGATGCAGAGTGCGGCCGAAGTCTTCGGCAATCGTGTGTTGGGGCTGATCATGACGGGCATGGGTCGCGACGGTTCGGACGGTTGCCGGGCCATCCGGGCGGCCGGCGGCTTTGTGCTCGGACAGAACGAAGCCACCTCGGACGTCTACGGAATGAACAAAGTGGCCTTCGCCGAAGGGAACGTCGATCGGCAGTTCAGCCTGGACGAAGCGACCGGCACCATTGCACTGCAGATCAAACGCCTTTGGTGCCAATCGCTTGCAGCCACGCCCACCTAGGGAATTCGCGTTCGGGAAGGTTTGCGCCGCGCTAGGGCGATTTGTTGGCCGCTGGGCTTGCCCCGCGCTGGGTTGGCAGAGTCTTAGGGTAAAACATCGCGGGGCAAGCCCAGCGGCTAACTGGACACGTCTCTTGACGTCGCATTGCAGCGTTGCAGCGACACCCCCCGGTTAGACTGATTCTCTCGTCACCCGTGCCGCCGCGTTCTCTGCCGGAAGTGATAAACTTTTCCGGTCAACTGCTTTACGCCAAGTTTGGTCAGTGGTATCATCCGAGCATCCGTGTTAAAATAGATGGTGCGGATGCGGAGTTTCCCGGCCGCGCGTCGGGACTGCACGACGGGGATGTAGATCGGCCAAGGACCCCCCCCCCGTAGATTCAAGTCTCGATCTTCTCTCGTACACTCGATAACTTGCGATGCCTTCGGACCCGGGTGGCCGGTGTCGGGGTTGATCAATGGCCAAACAGAAAGTCGATACGTTTCTCGATTTGCTACGGCGCAGCGGGCTGGTCGAAAAGGACCAACTTGCCGGGGCGTTGCTAGAGTTGAAGCAAGAGGCCGGCGGTCGGCTGGCCGACAATGCCGGCACCAACAACGCCGACACTGTGGCCGAGCGGCTCGTCGACGCCGGGCTGCTGACCCGTTGGCAGTGCGATAAGCTCGGCGAGGGGCGACACAAGGGCTTCTTTCTCGGCAAGTACAAACTGCTCGACCATCTCGGCACCGGCGGTATGAGCAGCGTCTATCTGGCCGAACACGTGCTGATGCAGCGTCGTGTGGCCATCAAGGTTCTGCCCGCCAAACGGGTCGAGGACACCTCTTATCTGGTCCGATTTCATCGAGAGGCCCAAGCCGCCGCGGCCCTGGATCATCGCAACATCGTTCGGGCATACGACGTCGACAACGACGGCAAGATCCATTACCTGGTCATGGAGTACATCGAAGGACGTGATCTGCAGGTGACGGTCAGGGAGGACGGTCCGCTGGACTATGTCGACGCGGCCGAATACACTCGCCAGGCGGCCGAGGGATTGGCTCATGCGCACGGCGAGGGGCTCATCCACCGCGACGTCAAGCCGGCCAACCTGCTGGTCGACCAGAGCGGCGTCGTCAAGGTGCTCGATCTGGGGCTTGCCCGATTCACCGACGATGATCAGGCGTCGCTGACCGTGCAGTATGACGAGAACGTGCTGGGAACGGCCGACTACTTGTCGCCGGAGCAGGCATTGGACAGCCATGGTGTGGACCATCGGACCGACATCTACAGCCTCGGGTGTTCGCTCTATTACCTGCTGACGGGGCATCCACCCTTCTGCGAGGGAACCTTGCCGCAACGGTTGATGGCTCATCAGAAGGAAACTCCCCCGCCGATCTCGAAGGATCGTGACGACGCGCCGGAAGATCTCGTCGAGATCTGTTCGCGCATGATGGCCAAGAAGGCCGACGTGCGATTCCAATCGGCCCGCGAGGTGAGCGAGGCGTTGGCCGGGTGGTTGACGGCCCACGGAGTGGCGGTCGACTCGCCCAGCGGCACCGGCAGCTCGTCTTCAAGTCGACTTACGGCAGCGGCGGCCGGACGGACGCCCGCAGCCCGCCGTGCCGGCGCACCACCACGCCGCTCGGGCGACCGCATGAAACCGCCTCGCCGAGGTGGCGATCGACGCGGCCGTTCGCCGTCCGATCCCAGGTTGTCCGACGAGTTGCTCTCCACGACCGATACCGGTTCGAACATGGGGCGCCCCACCTTCAAGGCTTCCCGGCCCGCGACTGAGCAAGATCCCAGCCGGGATTCCAGCCTCGAGTCGGCCCGCGATTCGAGCTTGGGCCCGTCCGACTCGAATCCCGCCGATCGGAAGGTCCTTCCGGTGTCCCAATCGCCGGAAGAGCGGTCGCCCGAAGAGCGGTCACCAGCAGAGTCGATGCTGTCGGATTTCGTCATTCGAACCGATGATGTCCCGGTCTCGGCCCGACTCCGTGCGCAGCCGGTCGTGACCGAGGGGCCCGGCGGAGGCTCTCAGGCACGCCACCAACGCGAGACGCCGATCTGGCTATGGGCCGTCATCGGTTCCGGCCTGCTGCTGGCGATCATCCTGGCGATCCTGGTCTTTGCCGGCGGATAAAAGTCTGTTGAAAAGGTAGGGTGGGCACCGCCCACCAAAACTCGCTTGACATGTTGCTCTTGGTTTTTGGTGGGCGGTGCCCACCCTACTTTTTCTCTTTCAGCAGACCGTCTACTGCCCGCCGACCTGCAAGCTCTCGACCGGCAGCACCGCGTTGAGGCTGCCGCTACGAAAACCTTCCAGATCGAGCGAGACGTATTTGAAGCCGGCCGATTTCAGAGTGTCGACCACTTCGCGGCGAAACTTGGCTTCGGTGAATCTGGCCAACTCGTCGGCCGACACCTCGATCCGTGCGACGTCGCCCCGATGGTAGCGAACCCGAAGCGGCTGGAAGCCCCGTTCGCGCAGGAATCGCTCGGCCCGATCGACCATCGCCAAACGCTCGGGAGTGACCTTCTCGCCATAGGCGATGCGGCTGCTCAGACAGGGCGTGGCCGGCTTGTTCCAGATCGGCAACTTCCAGTGCTCGGCCAGGGCCCGCAATTCGTCCTTCGCGAAGTCGCACTCGGCCAACGGGCTGCGGACCTTCCGGTCCTTGGCCGCTTTGATACCCGGCCGATGGTCGCTGTGATCGTCGCGATTGCTCCCGTCGACCACCACGGCCGCGTCGACCCGTTTGGCCAACTGCTCGACCTGCATGAACAGTTCGGTCTTGCAGTGGTAGCAGCGGTTGGCCGTGTTCTCTTGATAAGCGGGAATCGTCAACTCGCCCGTTTGAATCACCTCGTGGCGGATGCCGATCCGTCGGGCAACGTCTTTCGCATCGTCCAATTCACCAACGGCCAGGCTCTCGCTCACGCCGGTGACGGCCACCGCCCGATCGCCCAAGGCCAGTTGGGCCGCCTTGGCCAGCACGGCGCTATCCAAACCACCGGAGAAGGCCACCGCACAGCTTTCATAACTCCGCAACAGGTCCAACAACCGATCACGCTTGGCGGCAAGTTCAGCAGGCAGTTCGTTCATAGTGCAAATTCATCAGACACCGTAGGGTGCGTCTGGACGCACCGCGGATTGCTCGATTCCAAGATGGTGCGTCCAGACGCACCCTACGTCTCTTCATCAGTGCAAGAAAAGAAAACACGGCCCTCCGCCGTAATGCCGTGGCGATTATCGTTTCGGGAGCCCGTTATAGCTAAAGGAGGCGGCCCGGACCCCGGGTTGTGTGATCCGTTGCCGGCAGTTGCCGGTCAGCGGCTATACACGCGGCCAGTGTCTTTGATTCAGGCGCCCACGGGCATACGTATCGGCTCGCCAAAATATTGCATCGCATCACGAACATGGCAGAGGGCCATTGCGGATCATCATACCAGTTTCTGTCCCGCTAAGCAAGCTGTATGCTGAGCGATTCTCGCCGATTGCGGCCGTGCCCACCCCCCGCCTTGCCCGACATCGGCCGATCAATCGGCCGTATCCGTCCCTTGCGAAGGGCTATCGTGATGGGTGGCACACCCTACGGCATCAACCGTCGAACTCTTCGAACGCATCGGAGAAGTACTCGACCATATCGCTGGCGATCATCGGTCTCTGGCCCAGTTCGTCGGCTGCGCAATCGCTGGCCAGACCGTGCAGGTGGACGCCCAGGCGGGCCGCTTCGAACGGTTCGAGACCTTGGCCCAAGAGCGCGGCGATCAGACCGGTCAGCACGTCGCCCGAGCCGCCCGTGGCCATGCCCGGATTGCCCGTGTTGTTCCTCGTAGTGCGTCGGCCGTCGGTCGTCAGCGTATGATGGCTTTTCAGGACCACGACCAGACCAAACCGCGTTGCCAGATCAATGGCCGCCTCTTCACGCTGCTTCAGCGGCAGATTCTCGCCAACCAGTCGAGCGAACTCGCCCGGGTGCGGCGTGAGGATCCGCGGGCCGCCGGCCTCGGCCAGGATGTCGGGCTGCGTGGCCAACGCGTTCAGTGCGTCGGCATCGAGCACCAGCGGCTTCTTCAGTTCACGATAGAGTCGGCCCACCAGATCGTCGAGCCCGGCCGAACGTCCCAATCCCGGCCCGACAACAATCACGTCGGCCCAATCGGCCGCCTCGACGATTCGCTCGAAGGCCGCCGACTCAATCCTACCGGCATCGTCGTCGGGCAAAGGAACGGTCACGTACGACGGCTCGAACGACGCGACGGTCTCCAGGCAGCCGTCCGGCACGGCCAAACGAACCAATCCCGCCCCACCCCGCAAAGCCGCCACACCAGCCAACGCCACGGCCCCGGCCATACCACGCGAGCCGCCCACGATCAGAACGAACCCGAAATCGCCCTTATGGGCATCGTCATCCCGCTCGGGAAGCTTTGGTAGCGGAGGATCGGTCTGTGAATTCATGGCGGCCATGCCCGAAGTTTAGCGTCTGTCTCATGTCCATGCAAGTGAGGAGCGGCGTAGTTCAACGGGCGAAAGGGATCGCGCGCAGAGACGCAGAGACGCGGAGGCGCAGAGGGAAGGAGGGAGAAAGGGAAAAAGGACGGAAGGGGAAATCGCCGGGTGCGTGTGGCCGGATCGAGGGTGCCATGGGCGGCTTGCCCGCCCTTGTCGGCCTAACCATAACCGCAATGCAGCAAGGGCAGGCAAGCTGTCCATGGCACCCAAAGCCGGCACCCGGCGGCTCATTCTTGTACATACATCTCTTCTTCCTCTGCGCCTCCGCGTCTCTGCGCGAGATTCCTTTCGTTTGTCGAACGATGCCAGTCGACTCGCTCGCTGGTCTGCATGCCCACGCAAGCGTGGAGCATGGCACCGGGTGTTGTCATTCAATGTTTAGCGGCGGGGCTTGCCCCGCGTGTTTCTTTGCACCAGAGTCGTTCAAACCGCGCGGGGCAAGCCCCGCCGCTAAACGGTCGATGGCGAGTCGATACGTTGTTCTATGGTGTCAAGCCCCGTTGCCACTTCGTGCCTTCGCCGCGTTCAGCGCGATTAGTCCTGCTACGTAGCCTCCTTTGAAACCGGCGTCGATGTTGACTACGGTTACGTTCGATGCGCAACTGTTGAGCATGCCTAGCAGGGCGGCCACTCCGCCGAAACTGGCTCCGTAACCGATGCTGGTCGGTACGGCTACGATCGGGACGGCGACGTAGCCTCCGACGACGCTCGGTAGCGCGCCTTCCATGCCGGCGACGACGATGATCGCGTCGGCACCTTCGAGTAGGTGCAGGTTGGCTCGCAGCCGGTGCGGGCCGGCCACGCCTACGTCTTGCAGCAGGTTCACGTCGGCTCCGGCCCAGAGGGCCGTCTCTCGGGCTTCCTCGGCTACCGGCAGGTCGCTTGTGCCGGCCGTGATGATCGTCACGCGGCCCGACTCGGCCGGGCGGTCGGCCGTGGCGAGCGGAATGCGAAACGTGCGACCGGCCGTGTTGTATTGGCCGTCGGGGAACCTCTTCTTGAGCTCGGCCGCTTGCTCGGGCGACATGCGGGTGGCCAGCACGTCGGCCCGGCTCTCGACGAGCGTATGAAAGATCTTCTCGATCGCCCCGACGGTCTTGCCCTGGGAGAAGACGACCTCGGGAAAGCCGCACCGGCGGTGGCGGTCGAGGTCGACCTGGGCATCCCCCACGTCAGCAATGCCCACATCGGCAATGCCCGGGTGGGACAGTTTTCCGACGAACTGGTCGATCGAGAGTTCCCCGGCCTTCAGCAGGCCGGCCAATGCTTCCATTTCTTGTTTGTTCATCCCTCCATGGTAACTCGGGCGTCGGGCCAGGGGAACCAATCGGGCCGACTTGTAGCTGGACTCGCAAGAAACGTAGGCCGGATCGTGATCCGGCATTTCCTCTCGCGAACGGCCACGCCGGATCACGATCCGGCCTACGTTCTTCCCGCAAAGCTCTTCGGGTGGCCCGCAAATCTCTTCGGGTGGCACATCCCTGGCCGCGCCGGATCACGATCCGGCCTACGAGCTATGAACACGTGAAATCTTGGCAGATCGGCGTCCCTTGCCAATCGCCCCCCCAATTGTTCTAATGGAAGTTTGCCTTTTTCTCGGGAGATGCCTGCATGGGACGCCACGCCGCACGACGCGACAGACTCCGCCGGGCCCTCAAGGCGGCCGGTGCGGATGGCCTGCTGGTTACCAATTTTACGAACGTTACCTATCTAACCGGCTTTACCGGGGACGATAGCTACCTTTTGATGCGTCGCGATGGTGAGTTGCTGCTGAGCGACTCGCGTTATGACACCCAATTGAGCGAGGAATGTCCCGATCTGGAGGTGAAAAGCCGCACCCAGGCCACCACGATGCTCGAAGCGCTGAGCAAGGCGGTGGGGGCGGCCAAGATCGGACGGCTGGGGATCGAGGCCGATTCGATGACTGTCGCACTGCGCGACGAGATTGCCGGCGAGCTGCCAAAGGTCGAGCTGGCCCCCACCAAAGGGCTAGTCGAAGATCTTCGCCAGATCAAGGATAAGGACGAGGTCGAGCGGATTCGCCGGGCGGCCCGGATTGCGAAGAAGGCGTTCGGCGTGTTTCGGGCCGGTCTGCGGCCGGAGAAGACGGAAATCCAACTGGCCAACGAGTTGGAACACCAGATGCGCCTGTTTGGGGCCAAGTGTCGCGGATTTCAGTCGATCGTCGGCATCGGACCTCGCGCGGCGCTGCCTCATGCGGTGCCCAGCGACCGACGGATCGAGCAGAGCGACTTCGTCCTGGTCGATTGGGGGGCCAACGAGGGGCTCTACATCAGTGACTTGACGCGTGTACTGGTCACGGGTAAAATTTCGGCCAAATTCAAGCGAATCTATAACGTCGTCCTCAAGGCGCAAACCGCGGCGATTGCGGCGATTGGACCCGGTGTCGAGGCCCGAGCGGTCGACAAGATTGCCCGAGGAATCATCGCCGATGCGGGCTTTGGCCGGAATTTCGGCCATGGTTTGGGGCACGGTCTGGGGCTGGAAGTCCACGAGGCGCCGCGGCTGGCCGGCAAGAGCCCGACCGTGCTCAAACCGGGAATGGTCATTACGGTCGAACCGGGGATCTATTTGCCCGGCTTTGGCGGCGTGCGGATCGAGGACGACGTGTTGGTGACTCGTCGGGGGCACGAAGTCCTCAGCGACGTGCCCAAGCAGTTGGAAGAAGTGATTGTCGATTGACGGAAATACTAACTAACCCCCTATCACCCCCTGGAGATTCGGCATGGCCGGTTCTTCGCCCCAGCAAGATGTTTTCGATATCCGGAAGATTCGCCGTTTGGTCGAGTTGATGAAAGAACACGATCTGAGCGAGGTCGACCTTCGGCAGGGCGACATGCGGATTCAACTGCGCAGCGACAGCGCTCCGACGGCAACGCCGCCGGCCGCCGGAGTTCCCGCGCCGTTGCCACCGGTAGCACAGCCGCCGGCCAAGGCATCGGCCCCGGCGAAGACCGAAGTGTCCGAGGCGGCCGAAGCCGATCACCTTGCGCTGATACGCAGCCCGATGGTCGGCACGTTCTACACGTCTCCGGATCCCGAGTCACCCGTGTATGTGAAGGTCGGCGACCACGTCGGCCCTGACACGACGGTCTGCATCATCGAAGCGATGAAGGTTTACAACCAGATTCCGGCCGAGGTCTCGGGCAAGATCGTTGCCGTGTTGGTCGAGAACGGCGAGCCGGTCGAGTTTGGTCAGCCCGTGTTTCGCGTGGACAAACGGGAGTCTTAGAACTCGTACAGGAATTACTTCCCGATTTGGCTGTGAGCAGTGAGCTATGAGCAGTGAGAAAGCTCATAGCTCATAGCCAACACCCAAGAACTGAATCGGCAAGTTATTCCTGTACAAGTTCTTAGCGTAGTGTCATAACGGCGCGTCTTGACGTAGACGTGCGGTCACGACCGAACGAATTCTTCTTTTCAAGAGGCGTATCGATTACGCGGAAGTTGCGGTATAAGACTCGAAAATGTTCAAGCGAATTCTGGTAGCGAACCGTGGAGAGATTGCCCTGCGGATTTTCCGCGCTTGTCGCGAGTTGGGCGTCGAGACGGTGGCCGTCTTCAGTGAGGCCGACCGCGGGGCCGCCTATTTGCAGTTGGCCGACGAAGCCTATTGCATCGGGCCGGCCAGGGCGTCGGATAGCTACCTGAAGATCGATCGGGTGATCAGCGCGGCAGAGATCGGCAACGTTCAGGCGATCCACCCGGGCTACGGGTTCCTGGCCGAAAACGCCCATTTCGCCGATGTGTGCCGCAGTTGCAACATCGAGTTCATCGGGCCCACGCACGAGGCGATGGGATTGGTGGGCAATAAGAACACGGCTCGGCGTTTGGCCAAGGAGGCCGACGTTCCGACCGTTCCCGGCAGCGACGGGTTGGTCGAAGACGAGGGCGAGGCGATGACGTTGGCCCACCGGCTCGGTTTTCCCGTGCTGGTCAAGGCGTCGGCGGGCGGCGGGGGGCGGGGGATGCGCGTGGCGCTGAACGATCTGGCGCTGAAGTCGGCCTTGCAACAGGCCCGGGCCGAAGCGCTGGCTGCCTTCGGCAACGGCGACCTCTACTTGGAGAAGTACGTCGAGCATCCGCGCCACGTCGAGGTGCAGGTGTTGGCCGACAACCACGGCAACGTCGTGCATCT
>JAZFUB010000345.1:0-4370 GCA_036447015.1 Thermoguttaceae bacterium
CCCGATCGCTCCAGTGATCGCCGGTGACGGAGAAGTGGCCTTTCGGGTGCAGGTGCCCCCGGTAGACTCGCGCATTCTCACCGGCCGAGGAGGCGAGTTGACACTGGACGACTATCGCACCGTGGCCAGCACCGCCGGCGAGTTCAGTTCGGTCCGTTCCGATCCGACAATGAACGAACTTGGAACGGTCGCGTTTGCAGCCGGACGCGACTCGGGAGGATCGGCAATCTACGTCAATTCCGGCGGTGCGAACGTCCCGCTGGCCGACTCGACTGGTCCGTTCTACTATTTTCGCGACGAAGTGGCGATCAGCGACGCCGGAGCGGTCGCCTTCATGGCGGTTACCGACATTGGCCCGGAAGGTATCTTCGTCGGGTCTGGTGGAGAGACCAGCTTGCAGGACTACACGACAATCGCCGACACCTCGGGCCCGTTCGACGATGAATGGCGTTTCCGGCTGTATTCCATGAATGCCGACGGAACGGTCGCATTTCGTGCTCGTGTAGCCGACGGGTTTGCCCTGCTGACGGGTAACGGCGGTGAAACGGCCCTGGGCGACTACACCATCCTCGGCCACACCGCCGCGGCCATGGTCCAGCGTTCCCCGGCGGCCATTAACGACGCGGGAGCCACGGCCTTTGTCGCCCGAATCGAGAGTCAGGACGGTCTGTTCACCGGGCCCGATCCGGTCGGCGACCGGGTGATCGGCGTCGGGGATCCACTCTTCGGGTCGACCGTCGAGAGCATCGACGTGGGATCGTCGGCACTGAACAACGCCGGGCAGATCACGTTTATCGCCACGCTGGCCGACGGCACCACGGGCATCTACCGCGCCGACCCGCTGTCGACGACGGAAATCGTCGGCCGGCACGTCTTCTACAACAACTCCAAGTGGGACGGCCACGCCGGGTCCGAGGCCGGCGATCCGGCGGCCAACGAGTTTGACGACGCGGCCATCGCCACCGACAAAACGGCCCTGCTGCCGGGCGAGACGGCCACGTTTGCCAATTACACCAGTTACAGCCGCGGGCTGGGCGGCATCATGGTCGACATTGCGGGCGCAACCCATCCGGGCAATCTCAGCGCTGCCGACTTCCTCTTCAAGGTCGGCGACGGCAGCGATCCCGACGGCTGGTCCGACGCGCCCGATCCGCTGCCGATTGCGGTGCGTGAAGGTGCCGGGGTCGACGGTTCCGATCGGGTCACTATTCGCTGGGAAGACAACGCCATCGAGAACCAGTGGCTGCAAGTGACGGTCAAGGTCACCGAGAAGACCGGGCTGGCCAGGCCCGACGTCTTCTACTTCGGCAACGCGCCGGGCGAGGCGGGCGATCAGCCGATCAATACGATTGTCAACGCGACCGATGAGATCGTGGCACGGAACTTCCAGCACAGTGCGGTCGACCCGGCCCTGATCGACGACCCGTACGACTACAACCGCGACGGGCTGGTGGACGGAACGGATCAGATCATCGCCCGCGGCAGTCAAACGAACCCCTTGACGATGCTGCGGCTGATCGCGGCCCCCGCGGTTGTGGAAAAGGCGGTCGAGCAGGTATCCGATGATCGGCAGACCGCGGCAGCCAGCCTGGACTGGCTGTACGAGTTCGAGCGAATCAGTGGGAGCAAGCGATCCAGCAGAAAAGATACGCAGATCGAAAGAACTGTCGCTATGCTGCTCGCCACGCGGGGCTGAATCGATAGAGGCCCACGATGATGCCCGACCCGCCTACCTCGATGGCGATCCACCTGGATGCCTCTGGCTCTTCGTTGGAACGGTTGCCACAGCCATCGTGTTTGCGCTGATTAAGTCGTGTGTTTGAAGTGCATGCCCTCCCGAGCTTGCGTCCGCTGGCTTGACTTCGCCGCACGGGCAGATAGACTCATGATTGTGCCGTATGGGTAAACTGCTTCAGCGTACGCTGAAGCCCGAACCGCTGCCGTCAGCATCGCTCCCGTCAACGCTCCGAAGGAGACCGACAAGTGAAGACTCAACACCTGCTCTTGATCGCGTGCTTACTCTGCTTGTATCCGGCAAACTTCGTGCGCTGCGAAGACCGGGCTCCGGATTGGTGGTTCAAGCCGCATCGTATGATACAGACCAATCTCCGCGAGATCGACGCGACGATGGATATCGACCAGTATATCCGGGAGTTGAAGGAGTGGAAAGTGAACGTGGTGAAATTCAACGTCGGCGGGATTGTGGCGAATTATCCGACCAAGGTGAAGTTCCACTACCAAAACCCCTTCATGAAGGGCGACTTGACCGACACCGTGCTGCGGCGACTGCACGCCGAAGGAATCCGTATGGCCGGCCGATTCGACGTGAGCAAGATCAACGAGAAGTTCGCCGCCGAGCATCCCGACTGGCTCTATGTGAGCGAAGCGGGAAAGAACGTGAATTACAACGGCCAGGTGCATACGTGCCTCAGCGGCGGATATCAGCAGAAGTTCATGTACGAGTTTCTCGAAGAGGCGCTCGACCGCTATCCGTTGGACGGCGTGTTCTTCAACATGAGCGGATACCAACGCAACGACTACAGCCGCAACTACCACGGCATCTGTCAATGCGACAACTGCCGCCGTCTGTTCAAGCAGTACAGCGGCCTGGACCTGCCGCCGACGCAAGACAACAGCCCCAGGTACCGGAAATACACCGAATTCACCAAGATGATGACGGCGAAGCAGAACGACAAGGTGAAAAAGTTCTTCAAAGACAAACGACCCGGCCTGATGCTCTACGTAATGGACGTGATCCGCAGCGAATCCGGTTCGCCCCTGGGCCGGGGCGCCTACTACGACACCGACAAGGTCAAGTCGACGATGTTGACCATGGGGCACAAGCAATTCAACAACACGGCGAACCATTTCTTCGAAATGCCCTACCGGCACGCGGGCGCCGCTCCCTCCTTGCAGGCGCGGCGTGTCTGGCAACATGCGGTCAACGGAGCGTGGCTGGGCTTCTACTGCATGGGGCCCCTGCATCGTCTGGAAGACCGCGCCGCGCTGAACGTGCTCAAGAACATCTATCGATTTCACGCAGCCAATGAATCGTGGTTGCTCGAGACCCAACCGGCCGGCGACGTCGGAGTGGTTCGCCGCGGCGGAGACGAGTACCAGGGGATTCTCCAAATCCTCTGCGAAGGCCACGTCGGTTTCGAGTTGACGGAAATCGATCCGCAACAGCTCGGCCGGTTCCCGTTGATCGTCGTACCGGCCGCGGGCGGACTGGATCCGGAGGAGGTCGCGATCCTGGACGACTACGTGAAACAAGGTGGGAAACTGCTGCTGACCGAAGAGGTGCCGAAAGAACTGAAGAGCCTCGGGAAGGTCGAACTCATCGAATCGCGCAGCTCGGAAATGGGCGCCTACGTTCGCATTCGACCGGAGGACAAGGTCGCATTGGCCAAGACCGCGGTGGCTAAGTCCGTGCTCGACGATCTGGATCTCGTTTTCTTGGGAGGCCGGTTTCAGGTGTATGAGACGGAGGATGACGTCACCAAAATGCTGCGGCTGATTCCGGGCGACATGTTCGGCCCGCCGGAGAAATGCTACTATCGCCACGTGTCCGATCACCCGGCCCTGATCGGCAGCAAGTACGGCAAAGGCGCGGCCGCCTGCTTCACCTTCGGCATCGGCGAGCACTACGTCCAGTGGGCCCATCAGGGACATGCCGCTTTGCTGTTGGGCGCTATCGACGGCATGTTGGGGTTACAGCGCCGTGCGCTGGTGACGGCGTCGCCGCTGGTCGAGATCAATCAGCGGGCCGATCAACATGGCCGGTTCGAATGGATCAGCCTGTACAACCACACCGGTCAACGCGGCAATGCGCTGCACATGCCGATTCCGATTGCCGGCATTCGCATCGATTTCATGCCGCAAAAGCCCGTCGGGGCCGTCCGTCTCCTGCAGGCCGATCGGCAGTTGAGGTTCACCAAGCGAGAGGACGGCCGCATCACGGTCGTTCTGCCGCCGTTGGATCACTATGAGATCGTGGTCTTCGAATACCAAGACGACCAAACCTGACGTATAGTAAGAAGGAGTAGCTACACGACTAACATGTAGGGTGCGTCTGGACGCACCATGGACCGCCGCTGAACGCCTGATTTCAAGATGGTGCGTCCAGACGCACCCTACATCGTCGCTTTATGAAGACAGGATGCCCTAATAGGACAGCGCCACTTTGGGGTGGCTGTATGTCGTAAGTGGTTTGATTGGAACGCTGTATGGCATGGGGGCACCTCGTCGGGGAGGCAGGATTTGATCTTCTCGACATCGATTCCCATGGCGGTTAAGCGATCGATCCTGGTTTTCCTATGCGAGGCTCGGGCCTGCTTGTTACGCTGCTGATAGTATTGCTGCTTTTTCAA
>JAZFUB010000346.1:0-4146 GCA_036447015.1 Thermoguttaceae bacterium
TTGATCATCGTTTCAAGCGACATGGTCCTCTCCCGATAGCCTACCAGCAGTATATCCATGCCCCGATTGGGCGCCAATCATCTTGGCTGGCCCGCCAGGAGATCTGCAAAGTCGAGGCATCGATGAAAAAGCATGGCACCCGCGCGGAGCGTGGCCAAAGATGCGGAAATGGGCCCGAAACTTGGCTTGATGGGGGCGTTGGGGATCGATACATTAGTCCATGTGTCGATCCGCGCCGGCCGAGCGTCGTTGCGTTGGCCCGGGGGCCGTGGCCGAGGGCTTCGGCCGGTCGGTTGGGCGGCCCGGAGGAAAGAATGTGGATTCGCGCGTAACTGCTTTCTGCAAAACGACTTCAGTGCCGTATGACCGTGAATTCTTGCATTCGCCGTCCCACTGCGTGCAACAAATCAATCCTCATGTAAGTCCTTTGCAACAAACAACTTCCGCGATGCGGAAAAACATTGTTTTCAAAAGGGTCGAAATGACGGAAATCTTTTCCTATCTCTTTATGAACAAACGGGTTGCGTCGACAGGTCGGACGCGGCATCACGACGAGACTGTCGTCGTAAGCCACATCGATACAACGACATACGTCCGAACGCGTCCCCGACGGAGAGCAAGAAAACTGCCTTGTGGGAAACAATTCGAGAATGGCGGGAATGTCGGTCTACTGCGTTGTCGTCTCCGAAGGTCGATTCGCCGGAGTCGGCTTGCTCGGGCCGTAGACCGTTGCCGGTGCCGGGGGTCGTTGGGCCGTCCGCAAGGCCTCCGGTTCCCGCATCGTCGGGGTGTCGACGCCCGTCGCATTCAGAGGACGTGCGCCGGAGGGCGCTACGTTGGTAGCCTGCTGTGTCTGTAACCCGGTGTCGTAGTAGTGGGTTGTCTCTTCGCAGACCAGTCGGGTACCGAGCGACTTGCACTGGACCTCGACGCGGCAGATGTGGTTGCCACCGATTTCGGCTCGGGCAAAGACGGTCAACGGCAGTTCGGCCCCGGCGGCTATCGATGGGATCGTGCTGAAGACGACCTGTCCCGGGCTGAGGCGGGCCTGGGCACCGTCGACCTTGATCGGTTCGATGCCGCGCGAGAAGTAGGCGATGACCTCGACGTCGTGGGCGCTGGTCGTTCCCCGGTTGCGAATACGGAACTCGTAACGAACCTCGGTGCCGACCGGGATCGGGCCGGCCGGATCTTTCACTTCGAGCACCAGGTCGGCGATCGCCTGGACCCGGGTCATCGTCGTGGCCGTGGCAGCCAACTCGCCGTCGCCGGTGCCGGCCACTTCGATCCGGCTGGCGCCGGCCAGCCCGAGCCGACACTCCATCACGAAGATCTGCTCGCCCGAGGCGTTGATGCTGTCGAGCGTCCAACTGACTTCCGTCCCGTTGCCCGTCACGTTGGCCCCCTCGATTCCCGAGATGTATTTCGTCCCCGGCGGAACCGTGACCGCCAAGCGAATGTTCTTCGCCGGAGCCGTGCCCGGGTTTCGCACCCGGATCCGATAGGTCCCCACCGCGCCGACATACTGGGTATTCGGCCCTTCCAGGTCGACCTGCAAGGCGGGCCGGCGGACGAGCACCCTCTCGGCCAACTCGGTCTGTACGCCTCCTTCGCCTCGGACCAGAACGTTGATCAGCAATTGCCCCTCCTGTCGGGCGGTCAATTCGACCTCGATGACCTTTTCCTTGCCCGCGCCGAGGGTCCCCAAGTTGTGCGAGACGGGCTGGTTGCCCGCCGTGCCGACCGGGGTCAGCGTGATCTGCACGTTTTCGGCATCCCCGTTGCCCGTGTTGGCAAGCTTCAGCCGGAAGATCTCCTGTTTTCCGTAGAGGACCTCCCGGGGACCGTCGAGCGTGGCTACCAGTTTCGGCTCTTGCACTTCAATCAGTACTTGCGAGTCGGACGGTTTGCATTCCCAGCGAACGGCCAGGTCGAATGGTCGGTTTTCGCGGGGGACGATCCTCAGCACGAGCCTTTCGCGCGATCCGGCCTCCATGCGTCCGATCCGCCACTGAAACGGCACGGTTGCCACGCCGGGTTGCCTCACTTCGCTCAGGCCGGTGGCGCCGGTCGACGCCTCGGCGCCCAAGACATCGGTCCAGGGCGGCAGATTGACGAACACCACCACGTCGTCGGCCGCATTCTGGCCGGAGTTGTCGATGCGCAGTTCATAAGCCGACTCCTTACCCACCGCGATCTGCCTCGGCCCGAGTGTCTCAACGCTCAGCACCGGGCTCTTCCGCGAGAACAGAACGTTCGCCCGCGGGGCCGATTGGGTCGTGACCGTGGCGGTCATCCCGGCCGACGAATCGACCACAGCTCCGGTAGCCGCGCGAGCGTTCGAGTCGGCTTCCACCGCCACGGCGTTCGCGGCGCGTCCCGATGGCGACGCCCCCCCCGACAAGCTTTGCTGCGAGAGCCACGGCCGGCGATTGGGCATTTCGGGCGATGTGTCCGCCTGCAATGGCGTGACGCGGCTTTCACTGGTGGGCTCCTGTACGGGCAAGACCGTCTGCGTCTGCCGTGCTGCCGGTGGGTCCGTCACGGCAGACGAATCGGTGCTCGGTTGTCGCGACGTATCTGCCGGGAAGGCCGATTGCGAGAAGATCGAGAGCCGTTCGTGCAAGGGACGGCCGCTGAGGGGCTCGGCAACGCGAGTCTGGGAAGACGGAGGCGTCGAGCGTGTTGTCTTCGGTTGCATCCTGGGGGTCTGCAAATCTCTCGGCAAGGAACGAGTGGCTGCCCCAGCGGCCGGTCTTGCGCCGGTCCGAACCGACGGCCCTGCCGAGGATTGCTCGAACGAGCGACTCCCCGGAATTCGGACCGGGGTGCCCGGCGGCCGACTGTTCTGTATCTCGGGAGACTACGTCCTCGGAGGTGCCAGGCCCAACATGCTCTGCACCGTCGGCTTCGACGATCGCAAGGTGGCGCTGCCGGCACGCGACACGCTCCCGGCACGCGGGGGGGTCGTTCGAGCAGAGGTTCGCGGTGTGCCCCGCGCAGGTCCTCGTGCCGTCTGCGGCTGATTCCCCTTCTTCGGCAGGAATCCCCCGAAAATCGCCGAGCCGAGATCATCCAGCCGATCGACCAATGACTTCGAATGCGTCGCCGGCGGCGAAGTACCCGTCCGCTGGGGATAAGACTGTCCCATGGCATGAATCGGAATGAGAAGCCCCAACAGCCCAAGGGCCGAAACGGAAAGTGCGAGCTTTTTGTCGAGCATGACGGTTCCCTAAACGAGATTCGGACAGTGTGCCAGCTTACTGTGGCCGGGTCGGCACCCAGTCGGCACGATTCCGGAAGTCTGCAACATGGTTCACAAAGTCAATAGACCGTAGTCCAAGACACCATCATGCGGTATCGGACAGGAGGATTTTGCAGGTTTAGCGAACTTTGCAGAATTGTGCGAAGATTCCATCGCGGAAGAATAGGTGGCGTGCGGAACCTGCATAACGTGCGTATCGTTGGCACTCCAGGAAAGAAGTAGTAGGCCGGATCGTGATCCGGCATTTCTTCCGACGCAACGACCGTGCCGGATCACGATCCGGCCTACGGAAATGGACCTTGCAGATCTCCTGGCAGCGTGCCGCCGAAACATCTACGGCAATTGTCGACCGTAGAAGCTACTGAGGGTCCGCACGCGGTGGACCAGGTATGCGATGGCTGCTCCTATCAACATCAGGGCCAGGGCATTGATGATCGGCCGATCGAAGTTCGGGTCGAACTGGGGTGGTGGATAGGGACGCCAATAGTAGAAATCGACGATCAGAATCCCGTACGAGAGAAGCGACAGCGCCGTCATGTAGGAAACGAATCGCACGCGGAACCAAAGCCCGGAGCAGACGATCAGCAACGGGTACCCGACCACCAGAGGGCTTGCGGCCCCGTCGGCAACGAACAGCACGGCCAACAGCATCATCGAGTCGAGCGTGCCCCAGGCGAACCGGACCTGGATCGACCAGCGGATACTGTCGACGAATTGCTGGCAGGCGAGCGAAGCCAGCGCCCAGGCCGCCAACAGGACGGAGATTTTCCAGTGAAAAACCTCGTCGACGTTGCCTGTCTGCCAATTCACCATTTCGACCGCATAGAATACGGAAAACGCCGCCAGCCGTGAGGCCAGGGCCGGCTGTCGACGGGCCCATC
>JAZFUB010000347.1:0-11329 GCA_036447015.1 Thermoguttaceae bacterium
TATCCGAACTTCCCAACGCGGGGCAAGCCCAGCGGCTAACTGATATTGAACTTACCGCTACGAGTCATCAGACGACACACGACCGAACAGGAATCTTCCGATGCGAATCCCACAGCTTTCCCTCTTCATCGAGAACCAGCCCGGCCACGTGACGATTCCCTGCAAGCTGCTGGCCGACGCGGGCATCAACATCGTCACGCTGGCCCTGGCCGACACGCAGCAGTTCGGCATCCTGCGATTGATCGTTCGCCAGTGGCAACGGGCCCAAGAAGTGCTCGAGGCGGCCGGACTGGTCGTCACCCTCTCCGAGGTCTTGGCACTCGAGGTGGATGACCGGCCCGGCGGCCTGGCCGAGTTGCTGGAGATCTTCGAGCAGGCGGAACTCAATGTCGAGTATATGTACGCCTTCACGGCCCGGCTGGGCAATCGGGCGGTCTTGGTATTCCGCTTCGACGACGTCGGTGCCGCCATCACGGCCCTGACCCGCTCGGGGATCAACCCGGTCAGCCGTGTGGATCTCTACGACCACCTCGAGGAGGAGTAGAGGCCCGGGCACACAACCCAAGCCCACCGGCGGCGACCGGTGGGACTCTGTACCAAGCAAGCTCGCCCGCAGCATCCAACCGGTCCCACCGGTCGCCGCCGGTGGGCTTGGAAGAGGGAAGAGATGTGCGACGCGTGATGAATTCCCGGCTGCTACGGCTCGGGCCAATACCGCTCCGTGACGATCTTGTCTTCCGTGAAGAAATTGATCGCCGCGCGGCCTTGGCCCTTCGTGTCGGCGAACAGCGAGCCTCGCATGCCGCCGAACGGCAGCGACGCGACCGGTGCCGGGATACCGACGTTGATGCCGATCATGCCGGCGGAGGTCTCCAGCTTGAAACGTCGCGCCCAATGGCCGTTCTGGGTGTAGATCGAGGCCCCGTTGCCGTATTGATGGTCGTTGATGATGCCGATCGCCTCGTCGAGCGACTCGGCCTCGAGGATCACCACCACCGGGCCGAAGATCTCGGTCTCGTGGATCTTCATGCCGGGCGTCACGTCGGTGAAGACGGTCGGGCCGATGAAGTGGCCCTTCTCGCAACCGGGAACGCTCAACTCGCGGCCGTCCAGCGCCAGCGTGGCCCCTTCGTCGATGCCCGTCTGAATCATCTCGTGGATGAACCGTTTCGACTTGTCCGAAATCACCGGCCCCATCACCATCGGCTCCTGGGCCACGGCCGGATCGAGCGGGTTGGCCGTGAGCACTTCCTTCGACGCCGCGATGAACCGCTCGGTCACCTCGCGATGCGTCTGCCCGCCGACGGCGACGATCGCCGACGAGGCCATGCATCGCTGTCCGGCGCATCCGTAACAGGACGTGATCATGTTGCGGATCACCTCGTCCATCTTCGCGTCGGGCATGGCCACCAGGTGGTTCTTCGCGCTGCCGAGTGCCTGGAACCGCTTGTTCGACTCGGCGCATCGCGTGGCAACGATGCGGCAGACGGTCGACGTGCCGACGAACGAGATGCCGCGCACGTCGGGACTCTGAAGCAATCGCTCGGCCGCCCGCCGGTCGCCGTTGACCAGGTTGAACACGCCCGGCGGAAAGCCGGCCTCGTCGATCAACTCGGCCACCCGATGCATCGACATCGGGACCTGCTCCGACGGCTTGACGACGTACGTATTGCCCGTCGCCAAGGCATAGGGGAAGAACCAAAAAGGGACCATCAACGGGAAATTGAACGGCGCGATCATGCCGAACGGGCCCATCGGCACACGGAGCACCTCGCCGTCGATCTCCTTGGCCGCCCCGATCAGCCGGTGGCCCTGTTGCAGCACGGGCATGCCGCAAGCGACCTCGACGTTCTCGATCGCCCGTTTCACTTCGGCTCGCGAGTCGGGCAACGACTTGCCGTTCTCTTCGGTAAGCAGCCGCGTGAGAGACTCGCTGTTTTGACGCAGCAGGCGATGGAACTCGAACAGGAATTCGCAGCGTCGCGCTACGGGCGTGTCCGACCACTCGGCAAAGGCCGCCTTGGCCGCCGCCGTAGCCCGATCGACCTCGGCATGCGTCGACAACGGGACTTCGGCGATCACGTCGGTGGTGCTGGGGTTCTCGACCGGAAGCGTTTCGAAGCTCTCCGGCGAGATCCATTCTCCGGCGACATAGTTGGCCAGTTTGGGGATCGACATTACGGGTTATCTCCGGGTAAAAGTCGCCGTGCCGGCGACTGCTAAACGTGTGTAGGGTGGGCACTGCCCACCAAAACTCGCTTTGGGTATTGCGTTGGTGCTTGGTGGGCAATGCCCACCCTACACGTGTAGGATTCCCTCGAATAATTCTTTCAACGTTGGCTCGTCGATGTCGCGTGGGGTCCACTCCAACGGTTTCAGTGTGCTCTCGAACGCGTTGGTGGCCAGTTTTGCCGCCAGGTCGTCGGGCGCATCGCTTGGCACCTGGATCCGGCCGGACAGATCGACCGATTCGAGCAACTCGGTGATGCGATCGACGAACCGCTCGGCCTGCTCCGTCGGTGAGTCGACCACGATGCCGCAGTAATGGGCCAACAGTCCGTACGCCTCGGTGCATTGGTCGAGGTTGTATCGCAAGACGGTCGGCGTGGCGGCTGCGATCGCCGAGCCGTGCGGAATGTGCAGGATCGCGCCCAGCGCATGGCCCATCGAATGGGTCATGATCACACCGGCCGAGGCAAACGCCGCGCCGGCCAGCGTCGACGCGAGCGAGAGCAACTCACGCGTCTCGGCGTCGTCGGGGTCCTCGACCGCCCGGGAAAGATGCTTGACGATCAGCCCCACCGCCCGGCCGGCCAATGCCGAAGCGAACGGATTGGCTCGGCGGCTCATGCAGGCCTCGATCGCATGGCCCAAGGCGTCGGCACCACAGGCGGCCGTCAATGCCGCGGGACTGCCGACCGTCAGGTCCGGGTCGACCAACGCAACGTCGGGCAACACGGCGGGGCCCGCGATCGATGCCTTCAGCGGAATGCCCGGCAGCGAGCCCAGCCCGTGGTGATTGAACACGGCAACGGCCGTCAACTCGGAACCGGTACCGGCGGTCGTCGGCACGGCGATCAGCGGGATCGAGTCGGTCACGGGCGTGAAGTCGGGGTTCGTGCCCGCATAGTCCCAGAGTTTGCCACCCATCCGAGCCATCGCGCCGATCCCTTTGGCCGCATCGATCACGCTGCCGCCGCCGAGTCCGACGATCACATCGATCTCGGCTTCGGTCGCTTGGCGTGCGCCTTCGACGGCCAACTCGCCGTCCGGGTCGGGCGGGATCTCGAAGAACTCGGTGACGGAAAGCCCGGCCCTGGCGAGCGACTTGGCGGCCCGCTCGTACGTCCGCTCCAGCCCGGTCCGATCCGCATAGCCGACGAGCATGGCCCGGCTGCCGAACGGGGCGGCCGTCTTCCCCAACGTCTTCAGGCCGCCGCGACCGAACTGAATTCGCGTCGGTATCTGGAATTCCCATTGGCTCAGCATGAGGTTGTCTCCCGAATGGTCGGTATGTTGCCAGCGGATCGCCCAGTAGTATGTTGTACCCCGAACGGTCCGAAACGACCAGGGGCTCAACATGCGTAGGCCGGATCGTGATTCGGCATTTCCCGGCCCCAACGACCGCGCCGGATCACGATCCGGCCTACATTCCTTGCGGTCTCCCTGCTGTTGAGGTAGGCTGAATGGCCTCTTTTTGCCGCATGCCGCTTTTGAAAGTGTAAGCTGGAGAAAAATCGATGCAACGTACACCCATGATTCCGGCCCTGGTCGCGATCGCGATCGGTCTCTCATCCATGGCCGCTGCCGCCGAGCGTACCCGGATCGTCTTGACGAAAAACTGGCACGTCAAACAGCTCGACACGGCCGAGCCCGACGTCGCGGCTCTTTCACGCGAAGCGGCCTCGCCCGGCAAGACTTGGCTGGCGGCCCGGATGCCCGCTCAGGTTCACGACATTCTCCTGCAACATGGCAAGATCTCCGACCCGCGCGTCGGTAAGAACGCGACCGAAAGTGCCTGGGTGGGCGAACGGGATTGGGCCTATGCTTGCACGTTCGACAGCCCCAAGCCCCATGGCGGGCCGGTGCTGCTGCGGTTCGACGGGCTCGATACGTTGGCTGCGGCGTATCTCAACGGCCGTCGGATCGGCCGGTTCAACAACATGTATCGCACGTATGCGGTCGACGTGACCGACTCGTTGTCCGACGTGGGCGAGAAGAACGTGTTGCTGATTGTCTTCGAATCGCCGCTGCGTTTCATCAACCAGGTCGAGAAGTCGGCCGGCCACGAGGGGGTGAGCAAGGCCCATTACTTGCGAAAGTGTCACAGCGATTTCGGCTCGTATCTGGGTGCCCGGCCACATTCGGTCAAGGTCGGCCCGTTTCGCGACGTTTGGCTCGATCTGACCGGCCCGGCACGGATCGAGGATGTCTGGGTTCGCACGGAATTGTCCAACGAGTTCAAATCGGCCACGATCCGAGCACGCATCGAAGCGACCGGCGACAACGTGTCGGTTCGCTTCGAACTGAACGATCCCGACGGCCGGAAAGTGGCCCAAGGCACGGTCGCCTCCTCGGGCAATACCATCGACCTTGCGATTGGATTCGACGAGCCGCGGCTTTGGTGGCCGCGAACGCATGGCTCCCGACCGCTCTACGAGTTGAACCTCGAACTGCTCTACGACGGCCAATGCGTCGACCGCCGCAAGCTCAAGGTCGGCATCCGCGACGTGCGGCCCGTGCTTACCGATCCGGTGACCGGCGAAAAACGATTCCGATTCGACGTCAACGGACAGCCGATCTTTCTTCGCGGCGCCGATTGGGCACCGTTGGAGGGCATGACCCATTGTTGGGACCAGAGGCGGGCGGTCAAGCTGCTCGAGTTGATGGAGCTCGGGCGGATGAACGTGCTGCGAATCTGGGGCGAAGGGCACATCCCACCCCAAGAATTCTACGACGAGTGCGACCGCCGCGGCATTCTCATCTGGCAGGATTTCATGTTCGGCTACGGCATGCATCCGACGGGAGATCCGAAATTCGATGAAAACTGCCGGCTGGAGATCGAGCAGACCATTCGCCGGCTGCGTAACCATCCGTGTCTGCTGCTTTGGGTCGGCGGCAATGAGAACCACATGGGCCACGATTTCCGTTACGGCACGGGCTCGCCGCTGGCCAATCGGCTGTTCCACAAGATCATGCCCGAGGCGGTTGCGCAGCTCGATCCGGGTCGGATGTTTCACCCCAGTTCGCCGTACGGCGGTCGCGTGCCCAATTGGCCACTCGAAGGCGATTGGCACGACTACTCGACGCTGAAATTCTGCCCCGAGGCGTCCGTGCCGCTCTATGCTTCGGAAGTCGGTCGGGCCAGCGCCCCGTCGCTTACGAGCATGCGGCGATTCCTCAGCGATGAAGAGCTTTGGCCCGAGGGCTACGATCCGGCCGTCCGCACGCCGGGCAAACCGGCCTGGCCGCCGATGTGGCAGTATCGCTCGGTCGGCGGTTCGTGGGACAAGGTGGGCGACGTGGGACGCTACTGCGATCCGACGACGGCCGCCGATCTGATCCGCGTGCTCGGCACGGCCCATGGCCAGTATCTCCGCGATCGGGTCGAGCGCGAGCGGCGCGGCGTGCCCGACGGAGCACCCGACGGCAACCGGCGATGTTGGGGCAATATGGTCTGGCGGTTGAACGACTCCTGGCCGATCCTCTATTGGAGCGTGATCGACTACTATCTCGAACCGAAAATCGCCTACTACTTCCTCCGCCGGGCGTACGACCCGGTGTTGGTCAGCTTCGAACGGACCGACGACCAAATCGCCGTTTGGGTCACGAACGATTCGCCCGAGCCGGTCGCCGGCACACTGACCGTCGCGCGTCGACGTTTCAGCGGTGAAACCCGCGGACAGCTACAGGCCGAAGTTTCTCTGGAGCCGGGCCAAGCGAAACGCTGCCTGACGACCGACGACTTCGGGCCGATCTATCTGCGCAACGAGTTCCTTCAGGCGAGCTTCGCGGGTCGGGAAGTCACGTACCTCTTGACCGCCGAGCGTTACCTTCACCTGCCCGAGGCTCGCTTGACGGCCCGACTAGTCGACGACAAGATCGAGATCGCCACCGACGTGTTTGCCGCCCAGGTCACGCTCGAGATGGAGGGCAAGACCGGGGCCGTCTTCGAAGACAATTTCTTCGACATGCCGCCGGGACAGAAGCGAACGATCGCGGTCGTCAACGCGGCAGGCGGAAAACAGCTTGTCGTGCGGTCGTTACGCGGGGAGGTAGTGCGGTTGACGATCGAGTAGAATGACCACCCGTCGTTTAGCGGCCGGGCTTGCCCGGCGTGTTTGAGGCCAAGCCGAACGACGCTGCCAACCCAACGTCGGGCAAGCCCGACGGCTAACGATCCTACAGCGGCTCGCGGCGTTTCTCGGTGTTCAGTTCCGGGCCCACCTTGCGGCGTTTGTAGGTGACGCTGTACTTCAGCAGCCGCTTCTCGCCGGGGGTCAGGTCGAGGAAGACTTTGACGTGGTTCTGGTCGACCCGCTGCACACGACCGCCCGTCTCGTGCAGGTCGACGTAGGCCCCCGGCTTGTTGCTGTTCCAGTCGTCCGGTTTCCCGTCGGAGCCCCAGAGTATCACGTCGGCGTCGAAACGGCGCTCGATCTCAGTCTGTACGTCGACCGGCTTGCCCGAGACGATCTCCTCTTCGTAGACGAACGTTTCGTCGTAGTCGATCAGATCGTAGTAGAGCACGTAGGTGTCGTCCAGGCGTCGCTTGGACTGGCGGGCAACGACATTCGTGATATGTTGATCCTTCAAGCGTCGCGCGATCGTGATGTCGCCGTCGAGTCCGACGTTCACCTCGACCCGGTCGCCGATCGGCACGTACTTGGTCGTGGTCCCGCCCACATAGGCGAGATCCTGGTTGCGATATTCGGAGAAGAGCCGCACGGTGCCGTCGGGCAACGGCGAGAGGCCCAGGTTCTCCATGGCCGACAGATCCTTCTCGTTGCCGTCGTCGTCGAGCAACGCTTGATTCTTGAAGCGATAGAACTTGGTGAACTGCCCGCCGCCGTCGCGGTCGGACAGTTTGTAGATGCACTCCAGGGGAACGTCGGCGATGCGCATCGAGACCAGCCGTTTCGGCTCGCCGTCCTTGATATCCTCTTTGCCTTCGATCGTAAACAGAAAGTATTCGGAGAGCCCCTGCTTCTTGACGTTCTTGGCCTTGTCGGCCGGCTCTCCATCGAGCATCATTCCGCCGCCGCCGAACCCACCACCTCGTCGGGAGCGGTATTCGTAGTTCTCCGCCAAGCGATCGATCTCCCGGCCGAGTGCCAGCCGGCCGTTGACTACGACGCTCCCCTTCGGCTCGCCCGTGGGCGGCGGAAGCTTGGCCAGGGCGGCGATCTTTTCGACCAGGTTGATCGAGCCGACGACCATCCGTGTCTGTGCGTTATCATAGAGTTCGCCCGAGTTGTTGAAGACCCGAACGTAGCCGGTCAGTTGGAGCTTGGTTTCGTCCTGATTGGCGATGCCCACATA
The DNA here is from genome assembly GCA_036447015.1 of Thermoguttaceae bacterium. Classification (GTDB taxonomy): domain Bacteria; phylum Planctomycetota; class Planctomycetia; order Pirellulales; family Thermoguttaceae; genus JAZFUB01. Next base: position 7,543 of record JAZFUB010000347.1, read on the forward strand.
GTCGGCCTTCCAGGTGATGCCGCTGGTGAAGTAGCGGATCTCGACGGGCAGCTTGCCGGCGAAGCGGCTGCGAAGGTTCCATTGCAGCGCGTCGTTGCGGCCGCTGGGAAACGTGGTATCGATCAGATCGACTTGGTCCTGGTGGTCGAGAATGCGGAAGTCGATGCTGGTCGGATCGATCAGCGTATTGGCCCAAGAGAACTGGATCCGGTTGACCCCCTGTTTGACGGTCAGCAGCCGGTGCTCACGGACCATGGTGATGTCTTCCGAGTTGTAGATGGTCAACTGCGTCCCCTCCCGGCGGGGGACGGTCACCAGGTCGACCGCCGCCAGCGACTGACCGATCAAACCAGCCGCAAGAAGCAAAGCCGTCAAAAGGTATCGTGTTTTCATCGCAGGAAGCCTTTCGCCGAGCGGTTGTCGTGGTTGACGTATCTAGTTTAGCTTAAAGAAGTTGTGCCGCCATCGATCGTTAGCCGTCGGGGTGACACGTCCCAGAGGAACCGAGGGCGTGGGAACAACGCGAAAGCCACGCCCTTCGTTCCTCAGGGACGTGCCACCCGACGCCACAACGTCGGGCAAGCCCGACGGCTAACTGGGCGCACCCGCAATACAACGTATCATAAGTACAGACGACAATCGGGCTCAAAAAGTTTCCTATCACCGCATTCGAAATCGCTGAGGACCATCATGCACTGGAAATCGTTCGCGTTGCTCTTCGTCACTGCCATGTCGGTATGCTTGCAGGCAGACGGCCGATCGCCGGCAGCCAAACCGTTGAAGCCCCCGTTTCGGCCCGTTGCCGAGGACGCCGATCTTCCCCGTGTCCTGTTGATCGGCGACTCGATCTCGATCGGCTATACGGCCGCCGTACGCGAATGCCTGGCCGGCAAGGCAAACGTCCAGCGGGCTCCGGCGAACTGCGGCCCTACGACAACGGGCCTGGCGAACCTCGACGCCTGGCTCGGCGACAAGCCATGGGACGTGATCCATTTCAATTGGGGGCTGCACGACCTGAAGTTCATCGACGGCAAGCGACAGGTCCCCATCGACCGATACAATAAGAACTTGAAGACGCTGGTCGCATCGTTGAAGAAGGCCGGCGCCACGCTGATCTGGTGCAGCACCACGCCGGTCCCCAAGGGCTGCTCGCCGCCGCGCACGAACGAAGACGTGATCGCCTACAATGCCGTAGCCCGAAAGATCATGGAAGAGGCCAAAGTCGCGATCGACGATCTCTACGCCTTTGCACTGCCACGAATCGAAAAGATCCAACGCCCGGCCAACGTCCACTTTACGCCCGAGGGGTCGAAGGTCCTCGCGGGGCAAGTGGCCGCGTCGATCGAGGCGGCATTGCGACAATAAAGGGGGCTGCCATTCAACGTTTAGCGGCCGGGCGTGCCCGGCGCGTTTGGGGCCGACAAGAACAGCTCAAAACGCGCCGGGCAAGCCCGGCCGCTAAACGACGATGGCGTACCGAATCGTAAGTTCCGCCCTTTCGCGTTGGTTGCGCTGTATTGCTACTTCGGCCTGCTGTTTGGATCGGACGTCAGATAGAGGCAGTCGAGCTTGGCGCCCGGCTCGCGGACGCGAAACTGGAGATTGTTCAGCCCGGCCGGTAGATTGAAGACGGCCGGCGTGCGTGCATACTCCAGTGCCACGGGCACCCATCGCCAACCCGGACCGCTGCCCGTGTGCCAGGAGGCGGTGTTTGGCGGCAGTCGATCCGTGTGGTCGGACGTCAGTACATAGAACGAATCGGTCTCGGGAGTCGGCGTCAGAACGCGCCCCCAGAGCCGATAGTGTCCTGCCCGGGCGATTTGCAGCGACCACGTGACGCGACCGGGCGATCGTCCCCAGATGTTCTGGGGCGATTGCGACACGTAACGACCGCCGTGTGCGTCCGTTTCTTTGCTGACCGACATGCCGGGAAAGACGATGCCGTCTTCCGCGTCCCAATAGACGCCGCCTTCGGCCGGGACATCGATCGGACGAGCCGCTGCGACCGATTCACGGAAGCGGCGGACCGGCTCGATCGTTTCGAGCAACGGACGTCCGACCTCTCGACCGTCGAGTTCGAGCGTTGTGGCGGCCGGTGTCGGGACGAGCCGCGTGCGACCGCCAAGACCGTAAGGCGATGTGGCTTCGATCGAAACGGGCCCCTCATCGCCGGACACCTCGAGCTTGATGCGATTCTCGGAGACGTCGACCGTCTTGGGCACGGCCTGCGCGAACCGTCGATGCCACGCCTCGAAGGCATCGTCTGTTTCCAGCCCGCTGCCGATGCGAACCCAGAAGGCGGCCCCCGCTTCCGTCGTGGCGTTCTCGGTGCGATGGTCGACGGTAAGACGAATCGCGCCGAGCGGATTGCCGTCGTCGATCAGCCCGATGGTTCCCGGCCGACCGTCTTGCCCGCGCGACCAGGGCACGCGAATGCCGACGGCCGCGGTTCCCAAACGAAAGACCAACGGTTCGCCATGTCTCAACTCAATGCGGCTGGGCTTCCGGGGTGTGCCGCGTGGAAGTTCGATCGGGCGGCCGGCGAGGTAGAACCGGTCGACGTCGCGGCGCAACACGAGATGGCTCTGCAGGTCGGTCACCTCGTCGCCCTCCAGGTCGCCCGGGCGATAGACGACCAGCCCCAGCGCATCGTGGGTTCGCTGGGCACCGGCCCAAAACGGTTTCAGGTGAAGCGCTTTCATGTGCTTTGCGCTGCTGGTTGCGTACTTCTTCAGCCCGTACGGATCGTTGCGCCCGTCGGCAATGAAGTAGCATCGTGGGTTCCACGGCCGGCCGGGTAGGTCGATCGTCAGCGGTATGTCCTGCGCACCGTAGGTCGCTCCGGAGCAACCGAGCGTCACGTCTCGGCAAAGGAAGTGCGTTCGCGACTCAGCCGGGCGCATCCCCCAACTCTGACGAACCAACCGAGGGTATTGTCGACTCAGTTCGCGAAGCGACTCCGGCGGCGACCATTGTCCCAACAGCGGGCGCAACATGCCGGTACCGTTGGGCGGGTTCGCCGAAAGCCATCCGTGAAACCAAAAGTAACGATCGATATTGCCCGAGCCTTGCAGATAATCGTAACTTCGGCTATGCGGTCCGGCGATGTGGGACGTCGGCTGCTCGAACCAATTGGCGGCCACGTCGGTCCAAAGGAGCTTCAGCAGCGCTCGTGCCTGCCGCCGAGCCGAGTCGCGCCCCGCCCGAGCTTCGATCAACAGCAGTCCGTCGAGATCGACGCCGTAGTAGGTCGGGCTGCAATACTCGTAGGTGCCGTATAGCCACGTCCAAAGGCAGACCGCATCGAGCCGACGGTAGCCTTCCACCGCCGCGTCGGGTCGATCGAGCAGTTCGCCCAACAGGATCAGGTTGCCCGCGTTGAGGATTGCGATGTTCGTGTAGCTGGTCGTCACCCGATGACGCAGGCAGCCTTCAAGGGCATGGTCGAGCAACTCACGAAGCGATCGGCGTACCGGATCGGTCAGCGAGTCGGGATGATCGGCCCAAACGACGACCGCATGCTGCATGCAGAATTCGACGGCGTTTCGGTCGGTCACGCCCTGGTCGCGCCACGTCCACTTGAAGTTGCCGTAGCCGGCACTTTGCGGATCGCGATCCTGGCACATCGTGGCCACCTCGAACAACCGCAGAAGCCGATCGTCGTATCCACTTGCTTCGCACAGAGCCAAGGCATAGGAGAAGACTTGTCGGACGCTCATCGTCGGGTACGGCTCGTCGTGTGCGATGACCGGGCTGCATCTGATGAACGGCCGCGGGTTGTGCGAGA
>JAZFUB010000348.1:0-5395 GCA_036447015.1 Thermoguttaceae bacterium
GTGTCTATCCGATCGCCGGCTTGGGGGAGGATCAGGGTGTCAAGTTGATTCAGAGAATCACCGAGTCCATCCGGCCGACCACGTGGGAAGAAGTCGGCGGCCCGGGAACCATTTCGGCAGTGTCTCCTGATCCCTTGAAAGTTCTGGTCGTCTTGCAAACACCCGACGTCCATCGCGAGGTGGGCGACCTGCTGGACAAACTACGCGAGAAACTGCCACCGAGACCGGTCTACTCACCGCCGAAACTGAAGCAAACGATCGAACCGGGCAGAGCCGGTGGGATGAAACTGAAGCAAACGATCGAACCGGGCAGAGGCGGGGGGATGTTTTAGTTCGTTGCTGTTGTTACGGAAACCGCAGCTTCATCACATACGCTTCCCAATCGCGTTGGAACCCCGCCATGTCGTCGCGGTCGAGCACCGCTTGGAGCGTGTCGTAGCCCGAGGGATCCTTCTTCTGCTCGGCGTGGAACCGATGGTAGAACGTTCGCAATAGGCCGCGTTGCTGTAGGTAATAGCACAGATATCGGGCATGAGCGTAGTTCGTGCCCTCGTCCATGCGGTAGAATTGGTGCTCGGTCGTGGTGCAGAGGGTTCGGAACGACGGGACGCTCTTGTTGCGGATAGCCGTCTGTAGGCCGGCCAGCCGCCAGTTCGTCTTGCCGACGATCCGGCCGTCAAGGGTACCGCTCTGTTCGTAGAGCGAGCCGAGGCCTTCGTTGAACCAGGCCGGGCAGTTGGGAAAATTGGCCGCTACGAACGGATGCACGATCTCGTGGACCAGTGTGCCGCCGCCGGTATGAATGTCCATCACCAGGGCGCCGTCGGAAGACGAAAAGTAGCCGTACGGCGTGCTGGGGCGATGATCGAAGATTTGCTTCGTGTGTTTTTGGTAGCTGACCTCATCCTTGAAGAGCCAGATGTCGAGGATCTCGGTCGGATCCTTGGTGAAATAGGCCTCCTTGAGTCGGTCGACCGACCATTTGACAGTCTCCTCGGCCCACTGCTTTACCATGGCCGGTGACTCGTCGCCGATGACGACGAACGGCGGTTGCAGCACGATCGTGAACCGGTCGCCGGGGATCTTTTTCTTGAGTTGCATGAGATGCTGGGCAAAGTCGGCCGAGGTAAATGTCTCGGAGGCACGCCCATGCTTGAGCGTCTTCGGCACCAGCCGCATGCGGACGAGCGTCCACTGCCGCGAGTCGTATTTCAAGGGCCATAGTTTCAGAAACGTGGCCCGAGTCATGCGACGATAGGCCCCGTCGGCCTCGGCCGGCTCGTGATAGATCACCTCGTCGGTATCGGCGTCGTAGCCGAGAATCAGCCGAAAATGCTCGGTCGTTTTCGGCCGGTCGTCGTAGTGCATGCAAACGATCGACGGCACGCCCGCGGCCAGATCGGTGTGGATCGCTTGGAAGTGCGATTGCAGTTGCTCTGCATGACGATCGGCGGGAATCTTGTACCAGACGGGCCCAAGGTCGAAGCCGATGTTCTTCAGCGCCGTGGCCAGTTCCTTCGTAAAACATCCCCGGGCCAACAGCGGATCGAGCCCCGATTGATCGAAGACGTAATCCTGATCGACCGGCCGACCGAGTTTTTGCAGGTAACCGGCCGCGATCGCCTCGCCACAGAAATCGGGCTTCTGCTTCACGTGTGGAACGTCGCGGATCAGAACGCTCTTGTAAGCCGGCCCGGCGTTACGGACCGCCGGAGCCTTGGCGGGAGTCTTCGAATCGGCATTTCGCACCGGTTCGGGTCGGCTCGCCATCGCAACCATGGCCGCCCCGGTCACGGCCGCCGCGACAAGCATCAGTCGTTTTCCACGTAGGATCCGCATGTGCATCCTTTCCGGTGCCCTCTTCTTCGGCACCTATTTGCCCGTATATTACAGACGCGCAAGCCGACCGCAAAGTTCCGGTCGATACGTTACAGTACAGTCATTTGACGCCCAGCCGCAGGCGCCGGCTGCGGTCCGGAGGCCGGCGCCTGCGGCTGGGCGTTAAATAAGAAATCTTCAACCACTGTCCACGAAAGGAGTTGCGACGATGTTTCAGATCAAAGTCGCAGTCCCAACGGCCCTTATCACCCTACTTATGATTGGCATGGCCATGCCGGTCAAGGGCCAAGATGACGCAAAACCAGCGTCGCAGGCGGACGACAACAATCGTTAGCCGTCGGGCTTGCCCGACTCCCCGTTTAGCCGTCGCCGGTACGGCGACTTGACGTTTGAGCACACTTTCGGCCAAGTCGCCGTGCCGGCGACAGCTAAACGACGACGGATGGAAGACGTCAACAGTCCCGCAAGCCTTACGTGGTCCTTCAACGGACCTATAATGGGGTAACAAGGTCCGACAGCCACAAAAGTCGAGGGACGTGCGAGCATGCATCAGAATACGCGAGATCGTCTTTGGAGCATCCTATGGCTTGGCACGGCCGTCCTGGCCGCTCCGCTTGCGACACGTGCCGACGACGTTCCAGCAGCGAAGCCGAACATCGTGTTCGTGCTGGCCGACGACCTGGGCTGGGCCGAGCTTGGCTGCTATGGCAACGACTTCAACGAGACGCCCCACCTCGACCGCCTGGCGCGACAGGGGATCCGCTTCACGCACGCCTATGCGGCCGCGCCGGTCTGCTCGCCCTATCGGGCCGCTTTCCTGACCGGACAGTATCCGGCACGGGTGGGTATCCTCGACTACTTGCGGTCCAAGGACGCCGGACTCTCGACCGACCATGTCACGCTTGCCGAGATGCTCAAGCGCGGCGGCTACGCCACCGGCATGATCGGCAAGTGGCACTTGACCGGCTATCGCTACCATGGGGCCGAGGTCGAAGTCCGTGCGACCGACCATGGGTTCGACGAAGAACTGGTCACCGAGATCAAGGGCGTCGGCAACGGGGCCAACTTCTATCCCTACCGGTTCCGCACGCAGCCGATCTCGTGGCTCAACGTCGAGCGGAAGCGGCTGCCCGGCGACGAGTATCTGGTCGATCGCATGAATCTCGAAGCGGTCGAGTTCATCGAGCGGCATCGCGACGAGCCGTTCTTTCTGTACCTGAGCCATTTCGCCACGCACACGATCCTCCGCGGCAAGGAAGAACTCGTCGAGAAGTATCGTAAGAAGCATCCACCCGGCGAGAGCACGCGCACGAGGTGCTATCTGTGCGAGGATGCCGGCATCGAGGGCGAGGCGGGCAACCACTGGGCGGGGCACCATAATCCGCACCTGGCCGCCATGCTCGAAAGCATCGACGACGGGATCGGCATGATCGCCGAGAAACTCGACCAACTCGGCCTGGCCGAGAACACGATCATTGTCTTCACCAGCGACAACGGTGGCGAGTCCCCCAACGTCACATCGAACGCTCCGCTTCGCGGCGGGAAGAGCCAACTTTACGAGGGCGGAATCCGCGAACCGTTGATCGTACGATGGCCCAAGAGAATTCCACCCGGCCGCGTCTGCGGGCAACCGACAATGAACATCGATTTCTATCCGACGTTTCTCGATGCGGCCGGAATCCGGCGCAGCACGAAACAACAGCTCGACGGCGTGTCGATCCTGCCGCTGCTGACCACCCCGGGAACGACGCTGGGACGCGGTTCGTTCTACTGGCACTATCCGCTCGAGAAGCCGCATTTCCTCGGAGGTCGTTCGGCCGGTGCCGTTCGTTCGGGCTATTGGAAGTTGATCGAGTTCTTCGACACCGGCGAAGTCGAACTCTACAACCTGGGTGAGGATGTGGGCGAGCAGAACAACCTGGCCGAGAAGCACCCCGATCTGGTGGCCGGGCTCCGCAGAGAATTGGCCTGGTGGCGAAGGAATGTGGGCGCCGAGGTGCCCTAATGGTAAGCGTTTTTAGCCCCCAAAGGGCAACGCCGTGAAGGACTTTACGTGGCGTTTTGCAGGTCGAGTTGCTTCATCCACCCGCCGAGGGGGTGCTAGGGGCATTGATCTCGACGCTTCTGCCGCCCCTTCGGACAACGCCGGGGCTACGAACACGCGTTCCTTCATTCTGCGACTCAAGAATCCTTCACGGCGTTGCCCTTCGGGCCTGACGTATGGCTGCCGCCACTACTGGCGGGACACGCCCGGCGGGCCTATAATACGAGGTTTCCCTTTTTGCGAGTGCGTTCTTGGAGTGTGTGAATGAGCCGGATTGCCGACGAACGGGTGCTGGTGCTGGATTTCGGTTCCCAGTACTCGCAATTGATTGCCCGACGGGTGCGACATCAGGACGTCTATTGCGAGATTGTGCGCCACGATCTGTCGGCCTCGCGGATTCGCGAACTGGCGCCGATGGGGATTATCCTGTCCGGCGGGCCGTCGAGTGTGTATCAGGACGGTGCGCCGCGGTGCGACCCTGAGATCTTTCGCCTCGGATTGCCCGTGCTGGGGATCTGCTATGGTATGCAACTGGCGTGCGAAGCCCTGGGCGGTCGGGTCGAGAACACGCCGGCCCGCGAATACGGTCGGGCCCAGTGCCGGATCTCGCAGCCCGACGCACTGCTGGACGGAGTGTCCGAGACAACGCAGGTCTGGATGAGCCATGGCGATCAGGTCGCGTCGGTTTCCGACGATTTCCTGCCGTTGGCCGCCACCGAGACGTGTCCGATTGCGGCCGTGAAACACAAGGAACTGCCGATCTACGGTTTGCAGTTCCATCCGGAGGTGACGCACACGCCGGAAGGTTCCCGGATCCTGGGCAATTTTCTCGCGAATGTCTGCAAGTGCCGCGGGACATGGACGATGGGCAATTTTGCCCGGGAAACGATCGAGGCCGTGCGGGCTCAAGTGGGCGACGGCCTCGTGATTTGCGGGCTGTCCGGCGGCGTCGATTCGTCGGTGGTCGCCGCGCTGCTTTCTCAAGCGATCGGCAAGCAACTCTCGTGCATCCTGGTCGACAACGGCCTGTTGCGCAAGGGAGAGGCCGAGTCGGTCATCGAAGAGTTCACCGGCCATTTCCAGGCCGATCTGCACGTCGTCCATGCCGAGGATCGGTTTCTCAAGACGCTCGCCGGCATCGTCGAACCGCAAGAGAAGCGGCGCCGGATCGGCCATGCGTTTATCGACTGTTTTGCCGACGAGGCCACGCGGATCGAGGGCGCCCGATTCCTGGCACAAGGCACGTTGTACCCCGACGTGATCGAAAGCGGCGGTGCGACCGACGGCCCGGCGGCCACGATCAAGCTGCATCACAATGTGGGCGGGTTGCCCGAGGATCTCGATTTCGAGCTGGTCGAGCCGCTGCGCGATCTGTTCAAAGACGAAGTCCGCCAGTTGGGACTCCAACTGGGACTGCCCGAGGAAATCGTCTGGCGCCATCCGTTCCCCGGCCCGGGGTTGGCCGTGCGATGCTTGGGTGAAGTGACCAAGGAGCGGCTCGACACGATCCGC
>JAZFUB010000349.1:0-6805 GCA_036447015.1 Thermoguttaceae bacterium
GGAAGCAAACCGCGGGTTCTACTACGTCGACAGCATCGAGGGGCAGTGGAACCGGGGCCGCGAAGAGAACCCGAACCTGGGCTACAAGCTGCGGCACAAGGAAGGCTACTTCCCCGTCCCGCCGGCCGACCAGATGATGGATCTCCGCAACGAGATGATGCAGACGATGATCGACTGCGGTCTCGACGTGGAATGCCAGCATCACGAGGTAGGCACGGCCGGTCAGGCGGAGATCGACCTGCGATACAACAATTTGGTCGACATGGCCGACATGATGATGCTCTACAAGTACATCGTCAAGAACGTGGCTGCCAAGCACGGCAAAACGGTCACATTCATGCCCAAGCCGCTCTTCGGCGACAACGGCTCCGGCATGCATACGCACATCTCGATCTGGAAAGGGGAGGAGCCCCTGTTCGCGGGTAACGGCTATGCGGGGCTCAGCGATACGGCCCTGTACGGCATCGGCGGGCTGCTGAAACATGCCCCGGCGCTGCTGGCCTTCACCAACCCGACGACCAACAGCTACAAGCGATTGGTGCCGGGATTCGAGGCGCCGGTCAACCTGGCCTATTCGCAGCGAAACCGCTCGGCGGCCGTGCGGATTCCGATGTACAGTGCCAACCCGAAGACAAAGCGGCTGGAGTTTCGCTGCCCCGATCCCAGTTGCAATCCCTACTTGGCCTTCTCGGCCATACTGATGGCGGTGATCGACGGGATCCAGAACAAGATCGATCCGGGCGAGCCGCTGGACAAGGACATCTACGACCTGTCGCCCGAGGAACTTCAAAATGTGCCACAGACGCCCGGTTCGCTCGAAGGAGCGTTGGCGGCGCTGCGAGCCGACCATGAGTTTCTGCTGCGAGGCGACGTCTTCACGCCCGACGTGATCGACACGTGGATCTGGTACAAGACCGAGAACGAGGTCGACGCACTCCGACTGCGGCCGCACCCGTACGAATTCTGCATGTACTACGACATTTAGACATCAACCAAGCGAACGTTCATCGCACTTGGCACGGTCCTGAGTCCCAGCAATGGGCTCCGTTCGGAGCGGTCGTTTCGGCGACTGCTCCGAACGGCAGGGCCTTTTTTCTTTTCTTGCACGGCTTCTTTGCATCCACATCCTGCCCATTCGAGTCTCAGATGTTGCTCGTTCGTTAGGCACTGCCGACCATTCCACAAACGTTTTTGTTTACTTGTCCCATGGGCGATTTGCCCTAAGCCGTTTGCCGGCACCGTAGTACGTCGCACGTGCTCGAATTCCTTCTCCCGTTTGGCATAACAGTTGCGTTTCCAGGCGGGCTGTTGCACAAGCAGGATCTGCTTGCGCAGAGGAGTTGGTTGGTCCGTGTCGCTCGACGACGCACGAGCTTGCGAAAGGTAAGTTACCCAATGAGAAACGTAAAACGTCTGAGATGGTTTTGTGCGGTGGGTTCACTTTTGGCTGCCGCGTGGTTGAGTTGGGCTGCAACCAGCCCGGCCTTCGCGGAGGACGCGCCAGCCTCAGCGGGTGACGTGGCGGCCGATGGGTCGGCACCCTCGAGCCAGGAACCGACCGGCGCAGAAGACACTTCGGGCGGCGACCCTTGGACGATCGAAGTGTCCGTGGACACGCTTTGGGTCTTGATGGCCGGTTTCCTGGTCTTCTTTATGAATGCAGGGTTCGGCTGCGTGGAGGCCGGTTTTTGCCGGGCCAAGAACGCGGTGAATATCCTGGGCAAGAACTTCGTCGTCTTCGGCATCGCCTCGCTGGCGTTCTGGGGCATCGGCTGGGCGATCATGTTCGGCGATGGCTCGAGTTGGATGGGGACCACCGGCTGGTTCGTGGCCGGGGAAGACACCAGTCCGCTGACCGGAGACGCCTATCAGGGCGTTTACTCATCGATTAGCTGGACCGGCATCCCGCTGTTCGCCAAATTCTTCTTCCAGTTGGTGTTCGCCGGTACGGCGGCCACGATCGTCTCGGGCTGCGTGGCCGAACGTATTCACTACAAATCGTACATGATCTTCGCGGCCTTTCTTGTGGCCTTCAGCTACCCGATCACGGGGCATTGGATCTGGGGCGGCGGTTGGCTGCAAACTCTGGGCATGTGGGACTTTGCCGGCTCGACCGTTGTGCATTGCGTGGGAGGTTGGGCCGGGCTGATGGGCATCTTGCTGCTGGGGCCTCGGATAGGAAAATACGTCCAGGGTAAGCCGCGGGCTCTGCCCGGCCACAGCATGGCCCTGGCCTTTCTGGGCGGCATGATCCTCTGGCTCGGGTGGTTCGGTTTCAATCCCGGCAGCACGATGGGGATCTCGGGAAGCGCCGCGGAGTTGGTCGCGCACATCGTGGTAACCACCAACTTGGCGTGTGCGGCTGGGCTTCTTAGCGCCACCGTCTTGGCCTGGGTGGTGCTCGGCAAGCCGGATTTCAGCATGACCATCAACGGCGCCTTGGCCGGCCTGGTGGCCATCACCGCCCCTTGTGCCTTCGTCTCGGCCGGGGCGGCCGTGGTGATCGGCCTGATAGCGGGTGCTCTGGTGTTATTCGGTGTGATCTTCTTCGATCGGTGCAGAATCGACGATCCGGTCGGCGCGCTTTCCGTCCACTTGGTCAACGGCGTCTGGGGAACACTTGCCATTGGACTGTTCTCGAACCCGGACGGCGTGGGCTTCATCGGTGGAGACAGCGGGCCCTTGGCCGGATTGTTCTACGGCGGCGGTATCACGCAACTATGGTACCAGTTGGTGGGCGTGGGCGCGGTGGCCGCTTTCACGACCATTTTCTCGTTGATCGTTTGGTTCGTCATCAAGGCTGCCGTGGGCCTTCGCGTGGAGGCCGACGCGGAAAGCAGAGGATTGGACCTTGCCGAGATGGGAATGGAGGCCTACGCGGCCGACCCGATAGGCTAGACCGAGGTGAGGTTGTCATGGACAATACAAGTCTCAAACGACACGCCTCCGGTGCTGGCAAATACGGGCCCCGCCGGCGGCACGAAATCAATCAAGGAACATATTCATGAGAAAGATCGAAGCGATCATTCGTCACCATAAGCTCGACGAGGTCAAACAGGCGGTCACCGAGCAGGGCGTCCAGGGAATGACGATTACCGAAGTGCGGGGTTTCGGCCGGCAGAAGGGCCATACCGAAATGTACCGCGGTACCGAGTATGCCGTCGATTTCGTACCCAAGATCAAGGTCGAGGTCGTCGTTTCGGCCGAAAACACCCAGGCAGTCTTAGACGCGATTGCCCGGGCCGCCAACACGGGCCAGGTCGGCGACGGCAAGATGTTCGTCTCGGAATTGGCCGAGGTCGTGCGGATCCGAACCGGCGAGTCGGGCCAGGACGCGATCTAGGTTAGCCGACGGGCTTGCCCGTCGTTGGTTGCGCCGGAATCCACATCATTGTTGTGACAGTTGTGAGCGACCCAACGTCGGGCAAGCCCGATGGCTAACAAGGCTCGAGTCGAGTGCCAGGAAAATGAACACGCTGCGCCAGGACATCTTGGCTACCAGGGAGCGACTTGTCCGGGGGCTGCAAGAGTTCAAGCAGCAACACCGGGCCGGTGGCTCTGCCGGGGACATCTGTGCTGCGGTGACCGAGCAGCGTGACGAGGTTCTTATCGAACTCTTCAACGCGGCAATGCAAGAGCCGTCCAACGGTGCGCTGCTCGATCCGCAGACCGACGTCGCCTTGGTGGCCCATGGCGGCTATGGCCGGGGTGACCTGGCTCCCTATTCCGACGTCGACCTGATGATCCTGCATGCGCCGTCTGCCCGGAAGAGCGTGGCTCCGTTGGCCGAGCGACTTCTGCGCGACGTGTTCGACGTCGGGCTGATCTTCGGACACTCGGTTCGCACGCCCGAGCAGGCCTCCGGTCTGGCCGCGCAGGATCCGGTGGTGGCCACCTCGTTGATCGAATCGCGGTTGCTGACCGGCAGCCCGACGCTCTATGCCCGATACGAGCGGGCCTTTCGTCGCCAGATACGCCGCCAGTCGCGTCGGATGATGACGGCCATCGTTGCCGAGCGGCACAAGGAGCGGACCCGATACGGCCAGACCGTCTTCCTGCTCGAACCGAATATCAAACGCTCTCGCGGCGGATTGCGCGACCTGCACCTGTTGCGTTGGATCGGCTATGTCCGCTACGGCTCGGCCGAACCCGAGGCACTGCGAAAGTTGGACGTCCTCTCGCAAGAAGATCTGCTGGCCGTCCAAAAGGCCAACTCGTTGTTGATGCGATTGCGCAACGAGATGCACTTCCACTGCGGCAAGCCGAACGACACGCTCGATCGGGCCGAGCAACTCCGCATGGCCGAGTGGCTCGACTATCAAGCGCCCCCCGGCATGCTGCCCGTCGAACGGTTCATGCAGGACTACTTCCTTGCCACCAACGAGGCGGCACACGTCACCACGCGACTGATTACCGCAGCCTTGTCGAAACGGCGAGTCACGCAGTTCGTCAATGCGGTCTTCGCTTACCGTGTCCAGGGTGATCTCCAGGTCGGACCGTCGGGCATCGCCGCCACGCCGCACGGGCTGGAGCAGACACGCGGCAATCTGACGGCGATCATTCGCATGGTCGACCTGGCCAATCTCTACGACAAACCGATCGAACCGCAAACATGGGAGGCCGTGCGACGCGAGGCACCCAACCTGCCCGAAGACCCCGAGCCGCAGGCGTGCGACCATTTCCTCTCGTTGATGAACCATCCGGCCCAACTCGAAGCGCTCCTTCGCGACCTGCATGACTCGCGCGTGCTCGACCGATTCGTGCCCGCCATCGACCATGCCCGGGGCCTCTTGCAGTTCAACCAGTACCACAAGTACACGGTCGACGAGCATTGTCTCCGGGCGGTCGGTTTCGCTGCCAGGTTGATGTTCGACATGGGCCCGTTTGGACGCGTCTATCGCGAAATCGAACAGAAACGCGTGCTGCATCTGGCGCTGCTGATCCACGACCTGGGCAAGGGATTCGAGGAGGACCATTGCACGGTCGGTGCAAGGATCGCCGAGCAGACGGCCGAGCGGCTCGGTCTGCCGGCGGCCGAGGCCGAGGACCTGAAGTTCCTCGTGCAGAAACACTTTCTGATGAACCATCTCGCGTTCCGAGAAGACACGAGCGACGCACAACTGGTCGAGCGTTTCGCCACGCAGGTCGGCACGGCGGAGCGATTGCGGATGTTTTTCGTACTGACCGCAGCCGATCTGGCGGCCGTGGGCCCCGACGTCTGGGACGACTGGAAGGCGCAGATCGTCAGCGAACTGTTCGAGCGAACGATGGCGCATTTCGAGGCCCCGCCCGACTGACACAACAACGCTATGTTGAGTGACGTGTTCACTTAGGATTCGGTGTTGATCGTGAAACTGCTCTTTCGAGAACGATTGGCCGAATACCCCGTCAACAAGAGTGCGGCGAACTCGCCGGCCATGTTCGGCTTGCACGCCTGCACGTATGCGCTGTTCTACCCGGGTTGGGAGTTTCACTTCCGCGGATTCCTGCAGTTCGGTCTGCGGGGAAGGCTCGGCCTGATCAACGCGATCTTGATCCAAGTGATGGCTTCGAGCCTGCTGCACATCGGCAAGCCGCCGGCCGAGACGTTCGCCGCAATTGGCGGCGGCGTCGTCTGGGGCGTGATCGCGCATCGAACACAATCTCTCCTGCCCGGGCTGCTGCAACATTTTCTGCTGGGGATCGCGCTCGACTATTTCATTTGCTACGTCTGAGAAGGTCTTCTGCGCACCTTTCACCACGTCGATTGACGCGGCGTAGCCAAGGCCCGAGACGTTTTCCGGCAACTGGGCTTGACTCAATGACAAATGTACGTAGAATCTCCCTTATCACGTACATTTGTCATCAAGACCGAACCGGGACGAACGATGCCTCGAAGACCTTCGCTATCCAAGGGAGAAATGGAAGTCGCCCGCCTGCTCTGGGAGTTGGGCCGGGCCACGGTACGCCAGGTGCATGAGGCGTTGCCGGCCGGGCGGACGATCAACTTCACGACCGTGCAGACCTACCTGCGACGGCTCGACGCAAAAGGGTACGTGCGGTCATGGCTCGACGGCCGGACCAGGGTTTATGCACCCAGAGTGAAGGCGAGCACCGTGATCCGCGAGACCGTGGGCGACCTGATCGAACGTCTCTTCGCAGGGCAGACCGTGCCGTTGATGCGACATCTGATCGAGGAGCGTGGGATCGGCCAGGACGAACTGGCCGAACTGCGTCAATTGCTGGATCGGCTCGAGGAGGAAAGTGATGAGTCCCATCAGTCATGAGTTGGCTCGGGCGGCCTGGACCCAAGCATGGCAAGTCACCGCGTTGATCGTGGTTGTTGCCTTGGCGACCCGGCTGTTGGCACGCAATCGTCCGCACTTGGCCCACATTCTGTGGCTGATCGTGCTGATCAAGTGCGTCACCCCGCCGGTCTTCAGCAGCGCCGGCGGCGTCTTCTGCTGGATACAGACCGAGTCGTCAAGCCGTTCTATCGAAGTCGACCATCCGGACCTCCCACGATTGCAGCAAGATCCGGTAGGGTGGGCACTGCCCACCAAAAACGAACAATTCCCCTCCGCCGAGCAAGGTGCCGAACGGTGGCCGCTGCCCACCGAACCTTCCGTCGCCGAGGTGGTCGTCGACTGGCAGACCCCCGAACCGGTTCGTGCGGACAACGGGCAATGGCCCAGCGCAATCACGATGTTGTTCGGTGCCTGGGCCTTGGGAACGTTCGGCATCCTGGCTGTGGGCGTTGTGCGTTGGGGCATCTGTTCGAGGCGGATCCGTCGCTGCGGCTGCCGAACCGACCGTTCGTTCGATC
>JAZFUB010000350.1:0-21422 GCA_036447015.1 Thermoguttaceae bacterium
TGAACAGCAACTTCTTGCCCGGATGGGTCCACATGTAGCTGAAGAGCAGCCGCATGTTGGCGAACTTTTGCCACAGATCGCCGGGCACCTGGTCCATCAAGGAGCCTTTCATGTGGACCACCTCGTCGTGCGACAGCGGCAAGACGAAGTTCTCGTGGAAGGCGTAGATCAGACTGAACGTCAACTCGTCGTGGTGATACTTCCGGTGGATCGGTTCGTGGCCGAAATAGCCCAACGTATCGTTCATCCAGCCCATGTTCCACTTCAGGCTGAACCCCAGTCCGCCGAGATACGTCGGCCGAGAAACGCCCGCAAAGGCCGTCGACTCCTCGGCAATCGTCAGCACGCCCGGATGCTGAAGATGGACCTGCTCGTTGAGCTCCTTGAGGAAGGTGATGGCCGCCAGGTTCTCGCGACCACCGAACTCGTTGGGAATCCAATCGCCCTCCTCGCGGCTGTAGTCGAGATACAGCATCGAGGCGACGGCGTCGACCCGAATGCCGTCGATATGGTACTTGTCCATCCAGAACAGGGCATTGGAGACCAGGAAGTTGCGGACCTCGTGTCGGCCGTAGTTGAAGATCAACGTTCCCCAGTCGCGATGCTCTCCCTGTCGCGGGTCGGCGTGTTCGTAGAGTGCCGTGCCGTCGAATTGCCGCAGACCGTGCCCGTCGCGTGGAAAATGGGCCGGAACCCAGTCGAGAATGATCCCGATGTCGGCCTGGTGGCAAAGGTCGACCAGGTACATGAAGTCCTGCGGCGAACCGTGGCGGCTGGTGACCGCATAGTGGCCGACGGTCTGGTATCCCCAACTGGCCGTCAACGGGTGTTCGCTGACCGGCAGCAGTTCGATATGCGTGTAACCCATCTCCCCAATGTAGTCGACCAACTGATGGGCCAGGTCGCGATAGGAGAGCCAACGTGTCGGATCGTCGCCCGGCCGCCGCCAGCTGCCGAGGTGGACTTCGTAGATCGACAACGGCTCCTCGAGCCACTTGGTCTCCTCACGACGGCCCAACCACTCGGAGTCGCTCCACCGATAGCTGTCCAGGTCGACGACTTTCGAGGCCGTCAGGGGCGGTACCTCGGCGGCAAACCCGAACGGATCGGACTTCTCGAACACCTCGTGCTGGTGGCGAACCTGGAACTTGTAGAGCGTCCCTTCGCCCAACTCGGGCACGAACAGTTCCCAGAAACCGCTGGGCCGGTGTTTGCGCATCGGATGCCGCCGGCCGTCCCATGCGTTGAAATCGCCGACCAGGCCCACACTCGTCGCATTGGGGGCCCAGACGGTGAAATTCACGCCTTCCACGCCGTCGATCGTCCGCAAGTGGGCTCCTATCCGCTCGTAGCACTGCCAATGCGTCCCCTCGTTCAGCAGATGCAGATCATAATCGCTCAGCAAGTGTGGGAAGGAGTAGGGATCGTGCATGGTGGTCTTCTTTCCGCCTCGATCTGCCGTGCGGATCATGTATCGATTCGGACCGTCCTCGCCCGGATGGGGGCAAATCGCCTCGAACAAACCGGCCGGATGGATCCGCTGCATTGCCCGAGGTTCGTTCCCTTCGTCCGGATCGACGACCCAGGCCCGGTCCGAGTCGGGCAGAAACGCTCGCACGGCCAACGCCTTGGATCCCCCCTCCTGAATCTCGTGCGGACCGAGCAATTCGAACGGGTTCTCATGTCTTCCTTCAACCAGTTGTCCAACGTTCTCCATCGCTCCGTTACTTCGCACGCACACCTCCTTGCAAGCCGCTTCCGTTACAACCGTATCCGGATCTCAACGCCTCATCCCACTCCGCCCACCGGCTCGGTTTCGCCGTACGGCACTGGCGGCAACCACGACTGGACCACGCGGCGCCACATTCGGGCCATGGCCGCGAGTCGTCGACGGTACCTGGCCGAAGCCGGGAACAACCGATACAACCGATAGATTAACCAACGGGGCCCGTCAATGCGAATCGACGAACCCTCGCACGCCCGATCCATCGGCAGATCACGGACAACCGAAGCCACCGATTCGCTTTGCTGCCGACCGTACTCCAAGTGGTGGAACTGCAGCGCAGAATCGAACCGTTGCCAGAGGTCGCCGTTTTTCACAGGCACCATCCGGCCGTAAAACTCCCACCGCCAACCGTTGCTTCGCCACTCGGGCAGACCATACTGCACGCCTCGCCGAATCGATTGGCTACAACCGACCAACGTGACGCGCGACGGTTCGTCGAGCGACTCCAGCGCGCGGATTACCGTCAGCAGATCGAGCCGTTCGCCCTCGACGGCCGGCTCCACATCGGCCGCCTCGAACCGTTTCGAGCCGTCCGGACGCCGAAGCGTGAACTGCCAATAACCCAAGCCACTCTCGTGACTCGTCTGGGAGTACAACAAGTAATGCGGTGTTGGAACAATCATCGGAGATCCCGATACTATTACTATGGGGAACTTGGGTAAAACAGAAAAACCGGAAAGTTCGGATTGGCGTCGTTATTAGTTCGCTAATCGCCAAGGAGAACGCCAGCCATCTTTCTTTGCTTATCGGCAAGTATATCACATATACCCCACTTTATCTCTTTTTCCCGATCTGCATAGTGCTACTATGGAAGATTGCGTGCCGCTTACACACGCTCGCCGCGAAAATCGATCACAGCATCTCCTCCAGAATCGTCGTCAGTTCATCGTCAGACAGTTCGACCGGGTTGCCGCTCATGCTGCTGCCGCGCGAGCTTTTCACCAAGGCCGGAATCTGCTCGGCCCGAACACCGACCTGCGACAACCGCCGCGCAACGCCCACTCGGTCGCAGAGTTCTTCGATCTTCGCAATCAGCACTTCGACGGCCTGCTCGGGCTGCTTGGTGTGCCGGCATCCGAACAGCGTGTGGGCCAACTGTGCCAACTCGGCCTGTCGGGCCTTGCTGTTGACACGCAACGCGACGGGCAGCATCAACGCACAGGCCGCGCCGTGAGAAACGCGACAGTGGATGCCCAGCGCCGGCGCCACGCCATGGGCCATTCCCAATCCCGAGTTGGCCAACGCCATGCCCGAGAGCAACGCGGCGTGCGACATCCGCTCGCGCGGCCCGCGCGACGTACCGTTCTCGACTGCCTCGACGATCGACGGAACGGCCAACTTGAGACCCTGCACGGCCAACGCTTGTGGGATCGGCTTTGTTTTGCGCGAGATATAGCTTTCGATCAGTTGCGTGATGGCATCCATGCCGCCGGCGGCCGTCACCTCGGGCGGCACGCTGACGGTCAACTCCGGATCGACCAGCGCGATTCGCGGCACGAGCCGCTCGTCGCGAAGGCTCTTTTTGAATGGCGGGTCGTACGACGAGATGACCGCATTCTTGGTGGCCTCGGCGCCCGTGGCGGCCGTGGTCGGCATGGCCAACACGGGCAGTGGATCGTTGAGGATCCGCAGATTGCGACCGACGTTCTCCAGATAGTCTTTGACCGTGGGGCTCTCGATGTTGACGGCCATGGCAGCGACCGCCTTGGCCAGATCGACGGCTGCACCGCCGCCGACTGCCAGCAGCAGATCGCCCGGCCGGGCACCATGACCACGCACCTCGTCGGCCACGCGATCGACGTCGTCGACTTCCGGCTCGTGGGCGATGGTGGCGACCGGCAGCAATTCGACCCCTTCGGCCCGCAGCGCGGTCGAAATCGCCTCGACAACCGGCCCGGCCATGGCTTCGGGGAGTCCCGAGATCAAAAATGCCCGACCTCCGAGCGTTCGTGCCAAGGCCCCCACTTCACGTCGCCGCCCCCAACCAAAAACGATTCGCTGTGGAGCGAGAAAGTCATAATTCAGGTCGCTCCAGTTTTCCATCAGTTCCTCGTATGCGTGAAGACGTCACCGGTGGGGTGCCATGCCCACGCTTGCGTGAGGGCATCCGGGGATCCCTTGCGTTACATACCCGTCCAAGCCCACCGACGGCGTTCGGTGGGACCCGTCCTCGGCGCCCCGGTCCCACCGAACGCCGTCGGTGGGCTTGGATTATGTGTCCAGGCACTCTGAATTCCAGGACAGTCTCACGCAAGCGTGGGACATGGCACCCGTGAATCAAAGGACGGCCCGTTTTGAATCACGACACCAGAATACTCGAATTGCGACGCCCGTGCGAGAGCCTTTCCTCCCCCCGGTTGCTTCAGCGGCGGTCGATCCAGTATAATGTGGCCGTGTTGGACCATCACATTTTGTCATGCCTCGGGGAAACATTGCTATGCGCGTTTTTCGCTCGTTACTTGCCGCTTCGGTTGTGGCTGCCCTGTCATCGTCAGCGGCCCTGGCGGTCGATCCGGCACCTTTGTTGAAAACGCTGCAAGCCGTCGGACCCAAAGGAGCCGGCAACCGGGACGCCACTGCCGCGTGGCAGACGCTGGCGGGGGCCGAGGTCTCGCAGTTGCCAACCATCCTCGCGGGCCTCGACGCCGCAGGCCCGTTGGCGGCCAACTGGATCCGCACGGCCGTCGATACGATTGCCGAACGTGAAGTACGAGCGGGCCGTACGTTGCCGGCCGATGCGTTGGAACAATTCGTGCTCGACAGGAACCACGCCCCGCAAGGGCGCCGGCTGGCCTACGAATGGCTCCGTCGCGTGGATCGCACGGCACCCGGCCGCCTGATTCCCGGGATGCTCGACGACCCGAGCCTCGAAATGCGCCGCGACGCGGTTGCCCGCCTGATCGATCGGGCCGAGACCCTGGCCGCTGCCGAGAAGACCGCCGAAGCGACGCCCGTGTATGAAACGGCCATGGCGGCGGCCCGCGACATCGACCAAATCAAGATGTTGGCCGATCGGCTGAAGAAACTCGAGCGGCCGGTCGATCTGCCGCGACACTTCGGATTCCTGATGACGTGGAAAGCCGTCGGGCCGTTTGACAACATGGACGAGAAAGGGTTCGACCGCGTCTATCCGCCCGAGGAAACGCTCGACACGGAAGCGTCGTACCAGGGCAAGCATGGCCAGCTCAAGTGGGTCGACCATGTCACGACGCACCCTTACGGGTCGGTCGACCTGAACAAGATTCTCGGCGAGGAGAAGGGCGTTGCCGCCTACGCCACGACCGACTTCATTTCGCCCACGCGGCAGGAAGTCCAGTTTCGCGCCACGTCGTTCGCGGCAGTGAAACTCTGGCTCAACGGCCGCCTGATCGATCAGCACAACATCTATCACGGCGGCTCATCATTAGACCAGTACGTCTGCACGGGCGTGCTGCAACCGGGCCGCAACGTGATTCTGATTAAGGTCTGCCAGAACGAACAGACGCAGAGCTGGGCCAAGGTTTGGTCCTTTCAACTTCGCGTGTGCGACGTCGCCGGAACCGCCATTCTCTCGACCGATCGCAACAACGCAACCAATAGCCCCACGCTGGAATCGAACCGATGAATATGAAATCACGCATTCTCTACGCGACCTTGGCCGCCATGGCCGTCTGCTGCTTCGGTGGCGGCGATTGGTTGCAGTTCCGCGGCACGGACAACTCGAGCGTTTCCGACGCGACCGGCCTGCCGATCACGTTCGACGAGACGACGAACGTCGCTTGGAAGGTGCCGTTGCCCGGCCGAGGTCCCTCGAGCCCGATCGTCGTCGGCAACCAGGTCGTCGTCACATGCTCCAGCGGCGGCAAACAGGACCGACTGCACGTGCTCAGCTTCAATGCCACCTCGGGCAAGCTGCAGTGGCATCGCCAGCTTTGGGCGACCGGCCACGTGGCCTACCACCCGTTCGGAGCCATCGCCACGCCGACGCCGGCCTGCGACGGGCAGCGGATCTTCGCCTTCTACTCGTCGAACGACCTGGCCTGCTTCGATCTGCAAGGCAACCTGCAATGGTTCCGCGGCCTGGCGCTGGATTATCCGACCGCGCGGAACGATGTCGGCATGGCCAGTTCGCCGGCGGCCTTTGCCAACACGGTCGTCGTGCAAATGGAGAACCAGGGCGAGTCGTTTGCCGCGGGAATCGACTCGGCCACGGGCGAGACGCGTTGGCGGGTCGAGCGAGAGCACGACGCCATCTGGGCCTCCCCGACCGTGCTGCGCGGCAAAACGCCCGAGCAGGATATCGTGCTGCTGCAGGGCCGTTCGCGACTGACGGCACACGACCCCGACTCGGGCAAAGAGCTTTGGGACTACGAGGCCCGGTGCCACTCGACCGCCTCGGCCGTCGCTGCCGGCGGATGCGTCTATCTGCCGGCCGCCGGGTTGCACGCCCTGCAATACGAACCGGGGGCCAAGAACGTCAAGCCGTTGTGGGTCGAGGATCGGCTTCGCTCGGGCAACGCCTCCGTGGTGGTCTACGACGATCGGGTCTACACGATCAAGCCGCCTGCCATCCTGGTCTGTGCCGACGCGGCCGACGGCAAGAAGCTCTGGGAGTTGCGTCTGAAAGGCCCCCAATGGGCGTCGCCGGTGATTGCCGACGGACGGCTCTATTGCGTGAACCACGCCGGGCTCGTGCAGGTCGTCGAACTGGGCGAAGAGGGTAAATTGCTCGGCACGAGCCAACTCGCCGGCCCGATCCTCGCTTCGCCGGCCGTGGCCGACGGGGCGATCTATTTTCGCAGTGATGCGTATCTGTGGAAGGTGATGAAGGATTAGTACTCCTGCGTAGTCAATGTGTAAGGGCGACCAATGGGAGTTTAGCCGTCGCCGGCACGGCGACTCCAGGGGCAAGTCGCCGTACCGGCGACGGCTAAACGTTGGTTGTCGAAATCGGAGTTGGCGAGAATAGCGTGACCGAATCGATCGAAATCCAACCGACCGGCCCGTTGCATGCCTCGATCCGCCCGCCCGGGTCGAAGAGCATTACCAATCGGGCACTCGTCTGTGCCGCGCTGGCCGAGGGTGAATCTACACTCGTCGGGGCGCTCGACAGCGAAGATACGCGCGTGATGATCGACGCGTTGCGTGCGCTCGGGCTGGACGTTGCTCACGATACCGACGGTTCCGCGATTCGGATCACCGGCTGTGGAGGACGCATTCCAGCGACAGAAGCGGACCTGTTCGTCGCCAACAGCGGCACGACCGTTCGGTTTCTCACGGCCATGGTCACACTCGGCCATGGCACGTATCGATTGGACGGCACCACGCGAATGCGCGAGCGGCCGATCGGCGATCTGCTGCATGCGCTGGGGCAACTCGGGGCCGATGCGACGAGCCAGTTCGCCACCGACTGTCCGCCCGTGGTGGTGCGAGCCGACGGTCTGCCCGGCGGTCGGGCTTCGGTGGCGGGCAACATTTCGAGTCAATTCCTCAGCGGCCTGTTGATGGCGGCGGCCGGTGCCCGACAACCGGTCGAATTGGCCGTCGAAGGATCGCTCGTCTCGAAACCGTACGTCGAGATGACGCTGGCCGTCATGCGGTCTTTCGGTGTGTCGGTCGAGTCGGGCAATCTCGACCGATTCGTGGTTCCTTCACCCCAACCGTACACGGCTTGCCGCTATGAAATCGAGCCGGACGCGTCGGCTGCCAGCTACTTTTTCGCGGCCGCGGCCATCACCGGTGGAGTGGTCACGGTCGAAGGACTGACTCGCGACAGCCTCCAGGGCGACGTTCGTTTCTGCGATTGTCTTCAGCAGATGGGCTGCGAAGTGGAGTATGCAGACAATGCGATCACTGTCACCGGCCGACCGTTGCATGGCGTCGAGGTCAACATGAACGCGATCAGCGACACGGTCCAAACTCTGGCTGCCGTAGCCCTGTTCGCCGACGGACCGACACGTATCCACGATGTGGGCAACATCCGCTTCAAAGAAACCGATCGGCTGCGCGCACTCTGCACCGAGCTGCGCAAGTTCGGGGCCATCGTCGAGGAATTCGACGACGGGATGAGCATCACTCCCGCTGCTCGTCACGGCGCGGAAATCGATACCTACGACGACCATCGCATGGCCATGAGCATGGCACTGGTCGGGTTGCGCACGCCGGGCGTGGTCATCCGCGATCCCGGCTGCACCGCAAAAACGTACCCGGCGTTCTTCGACGATCTGTCGAGCCTGAGCCAACGCAAGGCTTGACTGTCAACGCGGAAACGAGCGTCGCCCGGGCTTCGGTTCGGGCGTCGATGCCAAGAGTTCATCGGCGCGGCGCAGTAACCGATTCGGTTCTTCCGCTTCGGCGAACCGAAGACTCACCGGGTCGATTGCCATGAACTTCGCTTGGCAATGTTGGCACACCACCTGCCTGCCGAGATACTCCACTCGCACCTGAGAACGCCGTCCGCACGTCGGACACTCTTGTAGGAAATAGGTCGAACTTGCCATGGCCGTCCCTCCTGGAACTCCTGAGCCATCCATCCATAACCAATAATCGTAATGCACGTCACGATTCTGTCAATAACAAATGTTTGGCGAGATAGGCGAGCGAGGCAAGCATGGTAACGAGCAAAAAACACACAAGCCCACCGGCTGCGTTCGGTGGGACCGCCACACCATAACCGCCACCCATCAAGGCCGACTCGCCAACCGATTCCCTCCCGGCAACGTACCGGCCGCCCGAAGACGCTCGACCGCAATCTGCGTCAAACACGCATGCAGCTTCCGTTGCCCACGACAGCGAAGATGGACCGAATCGCTGAAGTGTTCGTCGTCCAACAGCCCGGCAAGATCGATCAGCCGTACGGAGCCCTCCCGGCAGACGCTCGTTACTCGGCGGCGATAGGCGTCGGCATAGGGCAGTTCGTCATGCCAGCTACCCAACGGCATGAACACGCCCAGCACACGAACTTCGCGATCTTGCAGGTAGTCGACCATCCGGGCCAGGGCTTCGACTTCCTCGGCCATGGTCGCCACCCAATCGGCCCCCATGCGGCGTTGCCAAAACTCTTGGCGTTGGCGAATCGAGTAGTCGGGCGTGGGACGAATGTCGGGACGAATGCCGATGTTCAGGTCGCCGCTGAGGCCCGCGTTGTAGAGCGACCGCCGGATGAAGTTGCCGCATCGAGCCTTTTCGTAGAGAAACAGTCTCTGGGAATCGGACATCGCGGCCGGGTGGATTCCGGCGGCCTCGTCATAGCTGAACAGTCCGTGGCTGCGGAACAGTTCGCCCACATAACGGCCGTTGGGACCTGCTTCGTTCGGGGCCGCGTTGCCGTAGAAGAGTCCCAGCACGATCGTCGTTTGCCGGCCGCCTGCCGCCAGGAGGTTTTCGTGTTCGACCAGGTAGCGAACGAAATGGAATTGTTGCGTATGGCCGGCGCCGGAGATGCCGTAGTTATGGATCAGGTCGCGCCACTGCGGCGGAAGTTCCCAGGTCATCAGCGACATCACCACGGTCGAGGAACCGACGAAGTAGACGCCGCCGCGCGAGTAGTCGGCCTGGGGGATTTCGTCGATCAGAAGCCGGTTCTCGAAATCGACGAACCCCAGGGCATGCTGATAGGTCGAGTCGGCCGCCTCCCACCGCTCGAGTCGCCCCGACTGGACCCAACCGGCAAGCCGCTCATTTCGAGCCAACAGATCGATGCCCACACACGTCGCCAAGACAACCAGCGCAACGGCCAGCGACACGAACGATTGAAGTCGTGCGGTCTTGGGTGGCATTGGATTGTCGTTCGGATCACTCATTCAGTTCGTTCCGTTGGGAAGATCTGTCGTTACGGCCAAAACGGTGTTGGGAAAAAGGGAAAGGGGGGAAAAAGGAAAAAAGAAGAAGGAAGAAGATGAACTCTTCTTTTCTTTCTTTTCTTTTTTTTTCTTCCCTTTTTCCCCTCCTTCCCCTTTTCCCGATTCTTTCTTTCAAAAGGTCTGATAAAGCACAGTCGGAGCCTGCCCAATGAACAGCAGGATCGGCGTGACCATTACCGCCAAGATCAGCACACTTGCCAGCATCAGCCATGGGTGGCGGCGGTAGAAGCGGTCAAGCGGCTCGGGCAGGAATTTGTCCATCTTCGTCCTCCTCGGGCCGGGCCAACGCATGGCGGAAGACCCGGCGTGGGTTGTCGATCTTGCGTCCCAATAGCGCGCCATAGGCGGCTGCCATCTCGTCGGACGAGAGAAACTGCTCCTGAACATCGAGCGCGAAGCTCAATCGTCGGCCGTCGAGTAGGATCTCCTTCATGTAATACGTGAACAACTCCTGAAAGTCGTCCTCGCTGAGCGTACTGGTTCGCGACTTCGACACATCGTGATACGGCAGTTGCCGGGCCTCGTCCGCCGATGCGTCGATCGCGCCGAGTTGTTGGGCCAACCGGGTCAACTCCGTGCCGGGGAAGTATTTTACGGCGAAGAAATACGGCATCGTCACATGGCGACGCTCGCGGACGAAGTCGAGCGTAGCCATCGCCTCCTCACGGGTCTCGGTCGGAAAGCCGATCATGAAGAACAGCCCGACCATGATCCGCCGGTCGGCCGTATAGTCGATGATCCGGGCCGCCTTGGCCGAGTTGCCGGACCGACCTGCCAGTTGACGCAGCCGGGGCACCGCGGTCTCGACCGCATAGGTGACCCAAATCGTGCCCGCCTCGACCATCAGGTCGACCAACTCGGGCGACATCAGTTCGGCCCGCAGCCCGGCGGGAAAGTAGTAGTTGCACTGCAACCCTCGGGCGATGATCTCGCGAAAGATGCTCTCGACCCGTTTCGGCTGCAAGTTGAACGTATCGTCGACGAACAGAATGTCGCGGATGCCGTGCTCGTGCTGCAAATACTCGATCTCGTCGACAACCGAGCGCACGCTCCGCGGGCGATACTTCGGGCCCATCGTCTTGAAGCAGTACTTGCACTTCAACGGGCAACCGCGCGAGGAGAGGATCACGCCCTGCTTGCGAATCGTGTAGCCGTAGGAAAGGACGGAAGCGTATTTCTCCTGGTCCAACAGATCGTAGTCGGGCAGCGGCAGCGAGTCGAGATCCTCGATAAACGGTTGCGGTGCCGTTTGTGCGATCCGCCGACCCCGACGAAAGTGGAGACCGGCGACCTGGTCGATCGGACGCCGACCGCGAAGATGTTCGAGCAATTCGACGAAGCTCCGCTCGCCCTCGCCGACAATGACGTAGTCGATCGTCGTTTCTCGGAGCACCTCTTGCGGATGGCCCGTCGCATGGGGACCACCGGCCACGAGCGTCGCACCGGGCACGATTCGCCGAACCGTCCGGACCAGTTCGTGGAAGAACTCCCGGGCAACAGTCAACGCGCGAAAGCCGACGACATGCGGCGCAAAGTCGCGCACTTCCTCTTCGAGTTGCCGTGCGTCGAGACAATCGACGGCCGTGTTGATCAGTTTTACATCGACCGAACTGCCCAGCGCCTTCTTGGCCGCGGCCGAAAGGTACATCAGCCCCAGCGGCAGGACGACTTGGGCGGCGCCCTTGTCGCCGTTCGTTGAAGCAAGCCAAGAGGTGTTTGCGTCGATCAGGAGTATGCGTGTCGGTTCGTTCATGTTCGTACTTGATTCGACTTTGGTGACGGAGACTCTACGCCGTAGGCGTTTCACATCGAAGCCCAGGGTCGCGCAGCGCACCCAGGGTAACGTTCGGGCAAGACACCATCAACCCCAACGGGGTTGTACAACGTCGTGACGCTATGTGGAACGCTTTCAGCGTTCATTTGGTCTCGGGGGTTTCCTAACCCAGGGTGCGCTGCGCGACCCTGGGGTTTGTTGTTGGACCCCGTTGGGGTCGAATTAAGCAACCGTTGTAAAAAAGGTTCCTACGGTTCGCAGACAACGATCCAATTCGGCGGGAAAGAAGAGGAACGTTGCACATGCGAAATGGAAATTGGCGGCCACGGCCATTGCGTGGATCTTTCGCGATTTCAGATATTCGCGTAGCCCCTTGCGGCCACCCCGGCGGATCAGATAGTTTTCCCAAAGCTTGGCCGCCGAAACGCCCGCTCCGTGGACCAGGCCGAACAGGGCGAAGTTCCAGGTCGAGCCGTGCCAGACGCCTGCCAGGAACAGGGCGACGAAGTAGCAGACGAAGGTCAACGCCCCGGCCCGGCGCGGCCAGTTCTCGGCGATCGTCTTGACCATCGGCGTGAACAGGTAATCGCGAATCCAGAAGCTGAGCGTTTTGTGCCATCGGGTCCAGAACTCGATCATATTTCTCGCAACGTAAGGCCGATCGAAATTCTCCGGCAGCTTCATCCCCAGCAGGGCCGCCCCGCCGATGACGATGTCGCAATAGCCGGCAAAGTTGAAATAGACGTAGGCCGGATAGAGGTAGAAAATCGCCGCGAAACGGACGATCGCAGCAAGTCGGCCCGGCCCGTGTCCGGTCGACTCGCGTCCGGCCGCGTCGATTTGCGCGAACCAGCCGACGCCCTGATCGTAAATCGCCAGGCAGACGCCGGCAACGACCGCAATCTTGAGGATGCCGACCAGAATGCGTAGGCAGGCCGCCAGTTGTTCGTGGAAATCGTTCAACAGCGGCTCCGGTGCCGACCAATACTCGCGGAACTCCTGGTATCGTTGGATCGGGCCCGAGAGGAGCGTGAACAGGTTGAGTTGGTAATTCAAGTAGGCCCAGAGCGACGCGTCTTCGATCTGGCCCTGCATGGCGTCGACGACGAAATGGATTTGCCTAAAGAGCAGGTAGCTGAGAAACACGATGCTCACCGGATGGTCGAAGACCCAGGCCGGCGTCCAGAGCGCCAGGATATCGTACTTCTTCAGCAGCATGAACGCCACGACCAACGGCACGACATAGAGCGTCAGAGCGATCCGCCCGGGCCATCGCCGCAGGAGCCGGGCCGCCACGTAGCCGCTCAACAGAAAGGCGGCCAACAGCAGCCAACTGGCCGTGTTGGGAATCACGAGATAGAGGAAAACGGCGTTGCACAGCGCAAGGGTCACCTGTCGCGGTCGCTTTCCCGGCAGATGGAAAAACACGGCCGACAGCAGCATCAGTGCTAAGAGAAATTCGAGACTGCAAACACTCATGCCTTTGCGTCCACTTTCTTGGCAACCAGTCGGCAGAAGGTGCCCACGTTCTGATCGTCGGCCTTGAGGCCGGAGATTTCCGCCGTGGCGAATTTCACGCCGAACCGCCTTTCGACGGCGATAATCAGGTTGATGTGCATCAGCGAGTCCCATCCGTCGATGTCTTGGGCCGTCATTTCGTCGGCAAGGGTCAGTTCCTCGTCGTCGAAGACATCGCGAAACACGTCTTGCATTTGGTCGGTCAGGTTTTCCATGAGGGGTTCTTTCCTTGTGGCAACGTGGGTGTCGGTCAGTCGATGTAGGGTGCGTCTGGACGCACCATCTTGAAAATCGGGCGTTCAGCAGTCCATGGTGCGTCCAGACGCACCCTACATTTCGCTAGGCCGCTTTGCGCCGGCTCGCACGTTCCTCCTCGATGAAACACGGCAACGGGCGCCACTCATCCGAAATCGCCAACTCCCACGATGTGTTGCCGTCGGTGTCGGCCTGCACTTGCTCGAATCCGAGTCGGGCGTAGTGGTCGCGCACGATCACGTTGCGCGGCGTGGGAATATACTGGCCGCGAAGCCGCGTCAGCCCGAGGCTCCGAGCCACGTCGACCAGATGATTCAACAAAAAGTGTTCGACGTCCCGTTTCAGCACGCGACAGCTCATCAGCCAGGTGTCGATCGACAGCGTCTTGCCGTCGACATGGGCCAGCAGGACACTGATCAGGCCGTTGTCGCCGAATCGATCCGCCAGCGCGACGGTCCGCGTGATCCACTGCGGGTCGGCGACCATGGCGGTCAACCGGGCCGGATCACAGCGTCGGGTCGTCAGGTTGAATTGGTTCGACTTGTTGATCAACTGGGCGGTGCGTTGGAGCGTCGCCGGCCGGATCGGCTCGACTCGGGCGGTCATGTTCAACGACCGGAGGAATTCGTCGAGGTTGCCCGAGCTGCCTTGGGCCTGCCGCCGCTCGGCGTTCGCCCGATAGTAGTCCGTTCGCTGAAGATCCTCGTCGCCCAGCGCGACCATCTGGAAGTAGCGATGCGACTGCAAGGCTTGCACGTAGCCGGCCGGATCTTCCGGCATCTCGGGCACGGCCACCTCGGGAGCCAGTTGGCGGACCAGCGCCCGTTCGGCCGGGTTGTCGTCGACCAACACGAGCGAGTTCAGCCCGATGTTCAGCCGCTGGGCGATCGTACGCAGATTGGTCGCTTTGTCGGTCCAGTTGGCAATGAAACAGGAAATGTCGTCCAGCCGCAGCACCATTTCCGGATGCTCTCGAAAGGCGTCCTCGGCAACATGCTGTTCATTCTTGCTACAGACGGCCAGGATGACGCCGCGTCGTTGCAGCCCTCGGACGTATCGCTGAAAGCTCAGAAAGGCTTCTCCTTCGGCGTCGCCTTGGCCGAGCCGAATGCCGCCAAGGCCGTCGTCCCCAATCACGCCACCCCAAAGCGTGTTGTCGAGATCGAGCACCAGACATTTCTTGCTCAGGCCCAATTCGGCCAACAGGATCGAGGCAACATTGTGCGCGTAATCGACCAGGCATTCGGGACTGCACGGCAGTTTTGCGTGGTGGAAAAAACGTTCGTCGCTGAAGGCCCAACGGCCGGCCGTGGCCGCCAGATGGTCGACGTCGTGGATCAAGACGAAGGGCGGTGCCTCGTCGGCCAGCATCCGGTTCAACCGGGCCACATATCGGGCCGGCCCGGCCGGATGTCGAACGTCGTGGTTGTCGAGCAAACGCCACGGCGGCAACTCGAAATTGTTCTGGAGGATCCGGCATCCCAATCGGTCGTGGAGCGTGTCCCATAGCGTCCGAATATCGTCCAACTCCCTGCGCAATCGCCGGTCGACTTCCTCACGATCGTCGCCAAGACTCGGCACATGGGCCAGGTCGCGCCAACTTGTGGCCAGGAAGACGGTCTTCGGCCGGACCTCGTAGAGCCGCGAGTTCGGATCGAGAATCTCTTGGCGGAAGACACCATAGTCGGACTCGTAAATGTCCGGCTCGACACCGGCCGCGAAGAGGTCCAACTCGATCAGTTCGACCAACTGCTTGCTGGTGAAGCTACTGAGTACGGCCAGAGAGGGTCGAGCGGTCTTGGAGCGAGCGTCATGCCGGGCAATCCGCTTGTAGATTCGGTAGAGGCTTTGAGCCGACGTATAGTCGAGCGTCGGCAGCACGGCCCGGCGTGTGGCCGTCGCCGCTTCGTCGACCCGCCCGGCCGCTACGGCTTCCTTCAGCCGGGCAACCAGCGCACCGAAGGCGCCCTGGTCCGGTCGTCCGCCGGCGGAAAGATGCGTTTGCAGCGCTGCGTCCAACTCGTGATCCAACGTCATGACTGATCGTCTCCGGGCAGGGTACCTCCGGATGGGGCAACTCCGGATTGGGCCTTGCCGCTGGTGACCAATTGGCCGTCTTGGTTGACAATCCGTATCGACATGCGAACTGCTTCGACCGAATCGAACGCTTCCTCGACCTTGACCGTGACGGTCAACACGTCGCCCGCGTAACAGGGCTTTCGAAACTGCAACGCAAGCTGCTGGAGGATACCGCACTCGCCGGGCAACTCCATGCCCAGCACACAACTGACCAGCGACGCTTGCAGTGCGCCGTGCATCACGCATCCGCGAAGCCCCCGACCGCGGGCGAACGTCTGGTCGAGGTGGATCGGGCTTCGGTCGCCCGAGAGGTCGGCAAACCGGCCGATCAGGGCTTCCGTTACGGTAAACTGTCTGGTCGCCGTGCGTCCTACCCACGACTCGAGTCTACGATCGGTCGGCCCCATGGTCTGCTCGGTCCGGCCCTGCATGGCCAACGAAAGAAACTATCGCAGGATTTCCATCGACTGGATCATGACCGTTTTGACCGGGATGCTGTCGAATTCGCCCGTATCATGCACCTCCACGGCTCCGACCTTGTCGGCCACCTCCATGCCTTCGGTGATTCGGCCGAACACGCAGTAGCCAAATCCAGCGGGAGTCTTATCCTTATGGTCGAGCACCTCGTTGTCCGTCAGATTGATGAAGAAATGGCAAGTTGCGCTGTCGATGGCATCGGCTTGTCGTGCCATGGCGATCGTACCGCGGGTGTTCGACTTCGCATTTTCCGCTTCACTGAAGATGGGGTAGGCCCCGGCAAGCGTTTCCTTTTCGACCAACTCGCCCGTGTAGGCCCCGCCGATGACTATACTCGTGTCACCCTTGATCACCTGGTGGAAGATCGTCTGGTCGTAGTGACCGCTCTGGACATAGGAGATGAAGTTGTCGACGGTCTGTTGGGCCGTTTCCCTGTCGAGTTCCAGAGTGATCGGGCCCATCGACGTTTGCATCCTCACACGCGGATGCAAACGATCCGCCTCGGACATGGCAGTCGTCGTTGGGCTTGTTCCGAGTTGGCCGGAGCCGGGACCGCGGATCGAAGCGGCGGGCGGGTCCTCGGACGACGTATCGGTGGTGTCGTCTGAACCGCAGCCTGCCACGGCCAGCAGTACCACGGCGATCAATCCGGTAAGAATGGGTTTGAAGCGAACTGGCATTCCCTTGCCTCCTTGCTTGGGTGATTCAATGTCTGTCGGCGGAGTCTTTCGTCGATGCACTCGAAAATCGACGCAGTGCCCTCCGCACTAACAGGATTGTCGACGCCTTAATTGCAGCCTTCCTGTGGCAGTCAGGTGCTTTGCCGCCACGGATACGGTATCATCTGCGGAAAGGCCGTTTAATGCAACGTCGGTTATTCAAGATTCGACGAGACATAGGAAAGATGGGCTAGCTAGGGGAAGTATCTTCTCGGGATCATTTCGGCCCAATGTGATAGAATGGGGTGGTGTCGTACTCGGAGTGAGGCCGAGGCAGAGAAAATGTACAGTCGCTGGTTCAATATTGCCGTCCTTCTGCTGTGGCTCTCCACGATGGGCTGGCTGCTGGTGGAGAAGATACTTCCCCCTCTCTTGGTGGGAGACCCTCCCAGTTACCGGACCATTCTGGACGCCCAGAAGAACGAGCCGCCTGCCGGCTGGCAGATGTACTTCAACGATCGGCAGCTCGGTTGGGCCTTGAATCTGGTTTCCCGACTACCGAACGACGTGACGGAAATCCACAGCCGGGTTCACTTCAACGAGATACCGCTGCGGAGTTTGGCCCACGGTTGGGCTCGAACGTTGCTGCGTCTGATGGACATCCCGCCTATCGACCTTCGGATGGATGCCGATAGCACGGCGGTCATCGACCCGTTGGGACGATTGATGCGTTTCGAGTCGGCTCTGAGGGTCGATGGCTTGGAGGATGTGATCCGAGTTCTCGGTACGATCGACGGGAACCGATTGAAGTTGGAGGTTCGTGCGGGCGGTTTGCCCGACACGATGGAGACTTTCCTGCCGGCCGACGCCGTTGTTGTCGACGCCTTTTCGCCCCAATCGCAACTGCCGGGACTTCGTGCCGGGCAAACGTGGACGGTGCCCGTCTACAGCCCTTTGCGCCCCTCCGGCAGTCCGCTGGAGATCCTCTACGCGACGGTCGAAGGGACCGACCCGATAATCTGGGACGGACGCATGGAACATGCCTGGCTGGTCGTCTATCGGAGCGATCCGGGTGTGGGGCTCGGTAGCAACGACAGCCCACGCGGAAGGCTGTGGGTACGACGCGACGGCACCGTCTTGAAACAACAAGTCATGATTATCGACTCCACGATGACGTTCGTCCGACTGACCGACAAGCAAGCCGCCAAACTGGCAGCCGAAGTCGGGTTGTTCTACGAAACCGTAGACGGCGGCCGGTGGAAAGTAGATGATCACGAGATGAAGGAAGAGTAACAAGTGACGAGCCCACGGGTGGCAACCCGTGGGACCAATCACCGAACAACCCCACCGACGTCGCGCAACATGATCGAATTCGACCACATCACAAGAACCTACGGAAACAAACTCGCAGTCGACGAACTGACGCTGACAATCCAACCCGGAGAACTGTTCGCACTGCTAGGCCCCAACGGGGCCGGCAAGACGACGACGATCAAGATGCTCGTCGGGCTGTTGCGACCGACGTCCGGATCGGTACGCGTCTGTGGCCACGACGTCGTTGCCCGAACGCGAGACGCCACCGCCGTGATCGGCTATGTCCCCGACCAACCGTTCCTCTACGACAAGCTGACCGGCCGGGAATTCCTCGAGTTCGCCGCGGAGATGCGGGGACTCGATCGGTCGACGGTTCGACAGCGGATCGAACGGGAAACCGAGACCTTCGGCCTGTCCGAGTTTCTCGACAGCCTGACCGAGACCTATTCGCACGGGATGAAACAGCGGGTCGTTTTCGCGTCGGCCTTGCTGCACGATCCGGCCGTGCTGGTGATCGACGAGCCGATGGTGGGGCTCGATCCGCGAAGCGTGCGTATCGTCAAGGACCTGCTGCGACGGCGTACCGGTGCCGGTACGGCCGTCTTCATGTCGACCCATACGTTGGCCGTGGCCGAGGAGATCGCCGATCGGATCGGGATCGTGGACCACGGGCGTCTGAAGTTCCTCGGCTCGGTTGCCCAATTGCGTGAGGAGTTGGCGTCGCAGCAGGCCTCGTTGGAGCGACTCTTCCTGGACTTGACCGACGAGAGCAACGGCCCGGCGGCCGAGACGACGTCGCAACCTGATCCCCAACGGTGATTTGCCCGTGCACGCTGATTCCCCTTCCGACGCCGTGTGCAAAGCCTCCGTGGCCCTTGAACGGGCCATGCGGCATTCAGGGGCCCCGTCGGCCAAGGAGACGCTCTCGCCCCAGGACGAAGCCCGGGCGTTGCGACGATTGCGTTACCGTTTGGTCAGGACCGTGATGCGTCAAGCGTTTTCTCAGGGACGTTTGCGGCTGCTGCTGGTCCTGAGCCTGAGTTTGTCGTTGTGGTTGGGGCTGTTCGCGCTCTTCTTCGAAGGGTTCGGGTTCCTTAAGAACGGAATCCCCCATCCCGTCACGCACGATCAGACCGTTTGCGCCGTCTTCGGCACGTTCTTCGCGGCCTTGATGGTGATGCTCCTCTTCTCCTCCGGTGTGATTCTCTACGGATCGCTTTTCCGATCGCCCGACGTCGCGCTGCTGTTGACCATGCCGGTTCGGGCAGAACGCGTGTTCCTGCAAAAGTTCCAAGAGGCCGTGTTCCTGAGCAGTTGGGGATTCCTGCTGCTGGGCAGCCCGATGCTGATTGCCTACGGTGTGGTGGCCGGCGCTCCATGGTTCTATTACGCCATCCTCCTGCCGCTGCTGGTCGCGTTCATCTACATCCCCTCGGCGTTGGGTGCCGCCGTGTGCCTGGGGATCATGTACCGACTGCCCAATCGTCGGGGGAACGTGCTCGTCGGAGCCGGGCTGGTTCTGGCCGCCGCCACGCTTTGGATCGCCTGGCTCGTGTTCGGCGGCATGGAAAGCGACATGCTCACGCCCAGTTGGTTTCAGGAAATGCTGGGACGCCTGAGATACAGCGAGCAACGGCTGTTGCCCAGTTGGTGGCTCAGCTCCGGGTTGCTCGAAGCGTCGCGCGGCGTCTGGTCCGAAGGCGTGCTCTTCTTGACGCTGATGATTGCCAACGCACTTTTCTGTCGCCAAGCAACGCTCTTTATCGCCTCGCGCGTCTATCGGCCGGCCTACAGCAAACTTTCGAATCGGCCCTCGGGGCGCAAGATCGACGGACCGGCATGGATCGATCGTGCCATGCTGTTTGCCATGCCTTTTGTGCCGCGTCAGATGCGTCTGCTGATGGTCAAAGACTTGCGACTGTTCCGACGCGATCCGGCGCAATGGTCGCAGTTCCTGATCTTCTTCGGGTTGTTGTGCCTTTACTTCCTCAATATTCGCGGCCTGAAATATCACGACCAACACACTGCCTGGGTCAATATGGTCAGTTTTCTGAACGTTTCGGTCGTGGGCCTGCTGTTGTCGACCTTCACCACGCGATTCATCTTTCCCATGATCAGCCTCGAAGGACGCCGGTTCTGGATTCTCGGGCTGTTGCCGCTACGACGTCGAACGATCATCTGGGAGAAGTTCTGCTTTGCCTTGGGCGGCTCGCTGATCCCCTGTTCGGCGCTCATCCTGTTGAGCGACCTGATGCTTCGAGTCGCGCCGGTCGTCCTGGCCAGCCATCAAATGACCTGCTTGATCCTCTGCATCGGTCTGTCGGGGATTGCCGCCGGCCTGGGGGCCCGACTGCCGAGTCTGCGTGAAGAGTCGCCGTCGCGAATTGCCGCCGGGTTCGGTGGAACGCTGAATCTGATGGTCAGCACGCTCTACATTGTTGCCGTGGTAATGTTGACGGCCGTGCCCTGCCATTTCTACCTCGCCTTCCAACAGAGTCGACCGGCACTGCCTCCGGCCGAACTGGCCAATCTACAATGGTGGCTCCATTTCTGGCTCGTCGGCGGAACACTCGGGAGCATCGCTCTGTGCATTCTGGCAACAGCGATCCCCCTGATGGTGGGCATTCGGGCGTTTCGACGTCTCGAGTTCTGACCCGATTATTCATATGGTTGGTAGCTAAGGCAGTGAGTCAACCAGGACCGTAAAATCATTGCTCGAATAACAAGCGGTCCGAAATGGCGTCCGCGGGGTTCAATGGGGTGGGGTGGTTGCCTGCGCAGTACGGAAAGAAGCGGATTTCCGGATAGAGACGGTCCACGAGAGCGGAAAGCCGTGCAGGTAGGGAACTTTTGCCTGGCAGGGGGCCGCATTCTTAAGTAGTATGAGACTTAGGGACACCGTGTTCACGGACCGATTCCGGTTCGCTGACACTTTCTTGGAGTATCCAACGTTGAATATCTTCGCCCAGATCAAGTTTCCGGTCACCCTGGTCGCCCTGGTGATGTCCACCCTGACTTGCAGTGTGTTCTTGCCTCCATCCGGAGAGGCCGACGAATTTTTCGGCAAGCTGGCAGTCGTCCTGGAAATCGACGTAGCCAACGCCTTGGAGCTGACCGATCAGCAAAGAGCCAAGCTGGAAGGCCTGGTCAAAGAGAGGGAGGCGGATGCGGTCGAGTTAGTCATGTCGACCGATGACCCGGCTGAGCAGGAGGCGTTCCGCCGAAAGACGGAAGCCGAAGGGCTCGCACTGCTGACCGAAGCGCAACGCACCCAACTTGATGCAATTATCTCGCTACGTGCCGCAGGCTTGCCACTACCGAAGCCCGAGGACCCGGCCAACGTCGACACGCCCGACCCTGAGCCGACCAACCCTGAGCCGACCGACCCTGCACCGACCAACCCCGAGCAACCCCCTGTCGCCGTCGCCGAGCCGTCGCCGCAACCGATCACCCAGCAGCCGGCCCCCGTCACACGATCGCAGGGCAAGCTTCGCTTCAATTTCTATTCCCAACAATGGGGTGAGGTGCTGCAATGGTTCGCCGAACAGGCCGATCTCTCGCTGGTGCTGGATACCGTGCCGCTGGGGACGTTCAACTACACCGACGACCGCGACTATACGCCGGACGAAACGATCGACCTGCTCAATAGCGTTCTGTAGACCAAGGGGTACACGCTCGTACGCCACAACCGGATGCTGATGTTGATCTATCTCGAAGAC
>JAZFUB010000351.1:0-5544 GCA_036447015.1 Thermoguttaceae bacterium
GTTGTCGCGGTCGTAGAAATAGGCCTCCGGCACCAGCATGCTCACGCCCGGGTCGCGGTCGAGCTTGCCCGCATACCAGTGACTCACATGCCCATAGTCCCAGAGCAACTGGGCCCACTTGGCACTCTCCAACGACACGCCGTCGGTGCCGGCGAAGCGGGTCGAGACGAAGCCGATATTCTGAGTCGTCCTGGGCACGGGTAAACCGGAAAATCGAGGATCGTCTGAAACTGTATGTTACACAATAATACATTGCGGGAGTTGCGCCAAATCGGTCAAAACCAGATCGGGCACGATTCCCGCCACTTGTGGGTCATTCTCGCGACGCCGCAAGCTCCGCCGATCACCGGCGAACAGGGCCGTACGAAAGCCTAGCTTGTGGGCCGACAGAATATCGTTGAGCATATCGTTGCCCACGTAAAGGGCCTCGTCGGGCGCAATCCGTCGGATTCGCAGCGACTCGACCGCCTGAGCGTGCATCTGAACCCCCGGTTTGGCCCGGCCGTGGCGATATGAATAATACGCCAATAGTGGGTCGAATCCCAGTGTTTCGGTCGATTTCTCCAGCAGCGCGACGAACAGTTCGGGCGTGTAGAACTGGGCGTTACTGATGATTCCCAGCAGCAGCGAAGCGTGGTTCAGTTGCTCAAGACACTTTTGCATCTGCGGCATCGGCCAACACGGATTGGCCCGGGCCTCGTACTCGACTGCCAGCCGGGCCGGATCGACCGCCGCATGGCCCAATTCGGCCAGCACTGTACGCCAGATTTCGACGATATCGACCTCCGGATGCTCGACTCCGGCCGCTCGGGATGCGGCATGCGAGGCCCCGATTGCGTCGTAGAGGCACTGGATGCCTTGGGCCGGTGGAGCGTACATCGCGATCCCGATCGCCTCAAACGCCCCGTTCAAAGCCAGCTCGCAGGCAGCCCGACCGACGGTGCCCACCTCGCCGCTGCCGCTGATCAGCAGCGTTCCGTAGACGTCGAACAGCACCGCCCGAATATTCGGCAGATTCCGCAAAACCGGCTCTACGTCGGTTGCGATCGGCGTCATCTCCTTGGCGTGCCGTCGGAGAATCTCGGCGTAAGTGTTGGGCATGGACGACTCAACTGCGAATCAGGCGAAACCGGTCTAGTTTCAAGAATCGGTCGAGAATCCGCCCGACATGAGGCAAGGGTCCGGGTTGCTCGCTTCTCGGGCTTTCCACGGCGTTGCTGTAAAGTTCCCGCAATCGGTTGCCGCTGGGCCGCAAGGAGAAATGCCGATCGATCGTTTGTCGGTTCTCGGCGACGTTGCGCGAAGCCGCCTCTTCGTCGATCGTCAGCGCCTCGGCCAGCCGCGGATTGTCTTGCAGCACGCGATGCCGATTGCCCTCGTTGCGGCATACCATGCGAAGGACCTGCTGCTGCATCGATTCGTCCAGATCGCCGAAATCGACCATTTCGGCCCCGATCTTCGCATCGAGTGCCTCTTCCCAGTGCGGGGACGGTTTACGGTCGAAAGCCGCCAAACTCCGGCGATAGGCGTCGGCCACGGCCCGGCGGAAGGTTTCGACGCCGATCCACTCGATCGGGACACGCAAGTTGGGCCATAGGGCGTCGAGCCGGACGCCCACCTCGACGAAATCGGCCGTAATTTCCGGAAGATCGCGACCGACCAACGGCCGACCGGCCAACCACGATTCGAGGAAGACCATGCCGAACCCCTCGGCCACGCTGGTCGTGAGGATCAGGTCGGCAGCGGCCAGATTCTCGGCGAAACTGAGCCCGCCCGGCTCGCCTAGCTCGAAACGAAACGGCAGCGCCAATTCGGAGGCCAATTCTTTCCACGCGCTATAGATGGGCAGTTCGGTCGGATTCCGCGGCGCGAGGGTTAGCCCGACGATCGTCCCTTCCGGCGCCAAGGCACTATAGAGCAAAGCCTCGCCCAGGTTCTTGCGTCGGATACCGCGTACCGGATAGAGGACGAACCGATCGGCGGGGCGCACAGCGAATCGTTCGTTCAGTCGCGTGCGAGCCTCGACCTTCGATGGCAGGCCGCTGGGCATCGGCACCGGATTGGGGAGAAAATGCAGCCGATCGGCGTCGGTCCCCGCCTCGCGGAGAATCTCGTGATCGCGACGATTGAGCACCGCATAGTGGATGCTCGGCGACTGAGGATAGAGCAGGGCCGTTCCCGCCGCACCAATGCAACGGTAGTTCGCAGCCCGAAAATCCTCGGCAAAATCGTGAATCTGCAAAACGACCGCGTACCCGGCCTCGGCCAGCCGACCGACGACCGGCACCAACAGCCGGTTCTTACCGAGCGAGTGGTTATGCACGTGCAGGACGGTCTCCTCGGGCTTGAATCGCAGCCGATCCAACGTGGAGATCAATTGCCGCAGCAAATCATCAGGGCTATCTTCATCGGCATGGGGGCGGACATTGTCATAGTCCAACAGCGGAACTTCCTCCAAGCAGAGCCGAATCGTCCGGAGCCGGTCGGGAAGTTCGTCATCGAATCCTTCACGCCGACCGCCGAACAACAGGCCCACACGCAACGGATCCGCCCCCTCGAGCACCGAATCGAGCGAAGCAAGCTGATTCTCGATCACACGAGTCACGCCGCCCCGATTGAGGTGATAATGAAGAATGGCGAGGCTCATTGTTCGGGTAATACCTTAGTCGCGTGCAGTTACAAAGCAAATCGGGAAAAAGGGAAGGAGGGGAAAAGGGGAAGCATCAATCAAGAACCGTCTTCCGTCTTCCCCTTTTTCCCCCTTTCCCTTTTTCCCGATCGTTTTTTCTTTCCTCAAGCCGGCTGCTCTTGCGGATAGAACTTCTCGCGATACGCCTCGACTTCGATCATCGGCTGGCGTTCCAATTCCTCGATGTTGTATTCGACCTGGCGGTACTTTCCTTCGATCGCCTCGTACTGACGCATGATGCTGGAGAGTTCCTTCTCGAACGTGACCAGGTTCTCTCGCTTCAATCGCGACATGAAGGTCCGCAACAGTCCGAAGGCCATGCGTCCCAGCGCAATCGTCTCCTGGTTGCGATGGATGCGGCGGTCGAGGTCGGTCTGTGCCAAGGCGAAGAGCCCGAGCCGTTCGTAGATGTCGATCAGCATGGCCGTCTCGACGCCGTAGCCGACCGGGAAGGGGATTTTCTCGAGGATACTCCGCCGGCCCGCATACTCGCCGGAGAGCGGCTGTAGGATGGCGGCCAGCTCGGGAAAGAACAGGCTGAACAACGGCCGGATCAGGATCTCGGTCACGCGCCCGCCGCCGGTCGGACGCAGACCGCCGGAGAACGCCAATGGGCGGTCGTAGAACGCCTTGACGTAGTGGACCTCCGGATCCTGGATCAACGGGCCGACCAGCCCATAGACGAATCGCGGGTGGATATTCTTGATGTCGGTATCGACGTAGACGATGATATCCCCCTTGAGAAGATAGAGGGCCTTCCAGAGATTCTCACCCTTGCCGCGATGGTCGCCGCACTCGGTCAGATGCTCCGAGGCGATATAGACGTCGGCCCCGAAGCTCGACGCGATCTCGCAGGTCCGGTCGGTGCTGCCCGAGTCGACCACCGCGATCTCATCGAGCAACGGATAGCGGTCGGCCAGCTCGGCCTTGATGATGACGATCTCCTGGCCGATCGTCTTCTCTTCATTGAGCGTGGGCAGACAGAGCGAGATGGACAGACCCTGGCGCTCTTTCTCTTCGACCAGCCACTTGATGTCCCAGAAGTTCGAATGGTGGAAGGTCCGCTCGGCGAGCCACTTTTCAGACTTCATCGCAGGTCCCTTCGTCAATGGCCAAGATGACGCCCAACAATTGAGCGACGCCGGCAAGAATCGGATCGATCAGCACATAGTCGGGGCGATTCTTGCGGCTTCGCTCGCCGCGGCTGATCCCCATCGTGATGGCGGGGATGTCCCGAGCAATCAGCTCCGAAAGCTCCGAAGGGCTGTGCCCCTGGTCCGGCTCGATCCCCAACCGATGCATCACGTCGAGCGTGCTCTTGACCAACGGGTGGGAGAACGGGATGCCGCCGGCCTGCGTGCGGAAGAAGAAGTCCATGTGGGCGTCGACCGCGTGTCGGGCCGACATCTCGGCCACGATATCCTCGATCTGGTGCTGAATCTGGTCGATCATGTCGTCCTTGTGGCTGACGATCTCCATGCCCAGTTCCGCATGGTCGGGCTCCACGTCGTAGGCGACGCCTGCGCGAATCTTTCCCAGGCGGATCACCGTGTAAGGACGATCCGGCGTACCGATACCCAGGATGCGGTTGATGATATGGTTGATCACGATCAGGGCACTTTCGGTGCCGTAGCTCCGCGAGTGCTCCTGCCGCACGTCGCACGTGATATCGCCTCGCGCCGTTCCGATGGAGAAGTAGTTCAATCGCCCCAGTTGCATACCTTCCACGCAGATGCCGAAGTCGACCTTGTCGGGCAGGTGATCGAGAAAGAAACGCAAGCCCGCATGATTACCCCGCCCGAGCGAAGCGATCGATCCCAACAAGATCAGGTTGGAATCGAGCTTGATCCCCAGGTGTTCCAGCACGGCCGGCATCAACGAGATGATGGCGGCCCTCAGGGCGTTGTCGCCCACGCCGGGCCCAATGACTCGATCCGATTCGACCGTCACACTGTGGTCGAGGTTGGCCGGGAAGATCGTATCGAGATGCGAGACGAGCAGAATACTGCGGCTACCCGTCTTGCCGTGCAATCGGCCCACCGCATTGCCCACCTCGTCGGCCGCCGCATCGACCATGCCCGCCTCGGTGAACCGGTCGAGCAGGAATCGAGCCCGTTGTTCCTCTTCGCCGCCGGGAGCCGGAATCTGGGCAATCATCACCAGGTTGGCCAGCAGACGCTCGCGCATCGGCAGCAGCGCCTCGGGAAACCCGCAAATTAGGTCAGTCGCTTCGTGGTCGATGTCCATCGGTATCCATCCGTTCTTGTGGATTGATCCGGAAGATTCACTACCGCCACACTCAACCTTAGAACTCGTACAGGAATAACTTCCCGATTCAGTTCTTAGGTTACTCGAATAAAGGGGACTGTTTATCCCAACCGTGTCTTCTGTGCGTCCAATTGGGCCTTCAGGCGGGCGGGCACCTTGTCGCCGAACTTGGCGAGATAGGCTTCTGCGTCGGCCAGGTCCTCGTTGAGGGCCTTCGTGTCGACGGTCAACAGTTCCGCCATATCTTGGGCCGAAATGTCCAGGCCTTCCAGGTCGATCCCGCCGTCCTGCGGCATGTAGCCGATCGGAGTTTCCTTGGCGTCGACTTTGCCCTCGACTCGCTCGCACATCCACTTCAACACGCGGCTGTTGTCGCCGAATCCGGGCCACAGCCAGCGCCCATCGTCCGACGTGCGGAACCAGTTGACGTAGAAGATCGACGGGGCCTTGTCACCCAGTTTGTCGCCCATGCTGAACCAATGGGCCCAGTATTCGGCCATGTTGTAGCCACAGAACGGAAGCATTGCGAACGGGTCGCGACGCAACGTCTGATCAACGTCCAACGCCGCGGCCGTTGTCTCCGAGGC
>JAZFUB010000352.1:0-3860 GCA_036447015.1 Thermoguttaceae bacterium
AGCAGGGGGAAGTAGATCGGATAGTAGTGATATTTCAGGTAGAAAACGCATGGAAACCCGGTGCCGGTGAACTCGGGCTCGTCCCAGGTGCCGTCGTCTGCCTGGGTCTCGAGCAGGAAGCGAACGCCCGCGATCACGGCCGGATGATCTTCCAGGCCGGCCGCGACCAGCCCGAGCAAGGCCCAGGCGGTTTGCGAGGCGGTCGGCGTGCCTTGCCCTCGCAGCTCGGGTTTCTCGTAGCTGTCGGGCGATTCACCCCAACCGCCGCCGTCCTGCTGATAGGCCAGCAGCCAATTCACACCCGCGACGACGACCGGATCGTCCGTCGGGACACCAACGCCGACCAGGCCGGTAATCGCTTTCCACGTCCCGTAGACGTAGTTCACGCCCCAGCGGCCGAACCAACTTCCGTCGGGTTCCTGGGTGCGGCCCATATACTCGACCGCTCGATCGACCGCCCGGTCGCCCTGCCGGCGGCCCAATTGGCCGAGCGACTCCAACACGCCGCCGGTCAGGTCGGGCGTGCTCGGGTCGATCATCGCATTGTGATCGGCGAACGGGACATGGCAGAGGAATTTGCGATTGTTGTTTCGATCGAAGGCCCCCCAACCGCCGTCGTCGTTCTGCATCGCCAACAGCCATCGCAACCCCTTTTCGACCGCAACGGTCGCCTCGCCCAATTCGGCCACTTCCGCTTGCTCACCGTTCTGCGAAGCGTCTTCAGACACCTCGGTCGACTCGGCCAAGAGCCGCAACTCGGGCGGCAACGCCTGGCAGATCTCCGCCGATCCGGCGAATTGGCGATGCAAGGCGGCCAACACGGCAGCCGTGTCGTCGCAGTCGGGATAATGATCGTTGGCGTACTCGAAGCACCATCCGCCCGGCTCGACACCGACCGTCTCGGCCCAGTCACCGGGGCGGGTCACTTGCCGCTTCAACAGCCAGTCGGCAGCCCGACGCAACGCCGGACTGTCGCCTCGCAGCCCAGCGACCGAAAGGGCTCGTAGCGTGATGGCCGTATCCCAGACGGGCGATTTGCACGGTTGCAGTCGGGCGGGTGAGCCCTCTGCTTCATCGTTCTTTTCGTCGCTGCCGCGAAGGACCAGCGCGTCGAGCTGCTTGCAGCACTCCTGCAATTCGGGGCTCTCGTCGTCGTAGTCCAAACACCTCAGGGCCAAAATGCTCCAGACGATCGGCGGGTAGATGGCTCCGAGGCCGTCGCTGCGCTGGGACCGATCGAGTATCCACCGCTCGGCCGCCGCGATCGCCCGGCCTCGCAACGGCATCAGCCGATGCCGAACGGCCCATTTCATTCCCCGGTCGGCCAAGCGGAAAAACCGATCCCAACTCAGCCAGCCCGTGCGGCCGGGAAGGCCCGGACATCGCAACGCGGGCCAATCCTCGGGCGACTTGAGAAACAGCTCGCGAATGCCGCGGCGAG
Source organism: Thermoguttaceae bacterium (assembly GCA_036447015.1). GTDB lineage: Bacteria > Planctomycetota > Planctomycetia > Pirellulales > Thermoguttaceae > JAZFUB01. The sequence continues at coordinate 1,442 of JAZFUB010000352.1, forward strand.
GATCCAACTCGCAACTCGGCTGCTTCGCCGAGACGATCGACAACGGCACGATGATCGTTCGCGACCAGGCGCTGACCGCGTAGAGGTTCGCCGGAAACCATTTCGGCAGCAAGCAGATCTCCGGCGGCACGGCCGGACATTGGTCGTACGAGATCTGCCCGAGCAGGGCCAGGTAGAACCGCGTGTAGCTGTTGACCGCGTCGGCCCCGCCATGGGCCAAGACGGCTTCACGGGCACGTTGCATGTACTCGGCGCTCGGGTCGTGGCCGGTCAGCTTCAAGGCGAAGTAGGCCTTGACGGTGCCGCTGATCTCGGGTTCCCCGCCGGTGTACATGGCCCAGCCTCCCTCGGGAAGCTGAGTTTCGACGAGATGCTTGGCCAGGTCCTTAGCCAGTTGCGAGTTCTCGCGGCCGAGGAAGGCCAACAGCAGAATCGTCTCGCTTTCGAGGATCGTGTCGCCTTCGAGTTCCGCACACCAAGCCCCGTCGGCAAGCTGCCGGCCGACCAGCCACTGGCGGGTGCGCATGACCGCACGCCGTACCGGGCCGCTCAATCGCTTGATCGTAAGAGGATCGGAACACTTGGCCCCGGGCGTATCGTCCTGCGTCTGCGCAGAGGCGACGTTCGCTTGTTGGCCTAGACTCATACGGTTCCCTCCGAGCAGATCTCCGGCGACGATCCATGCCGCACTGCCGTGTGGACAAGACACAGCTTGTTCACTTATAGGCAATCCACTCGAAAACGACAACAGCAGTCGCACGCCGTGCAAGGGTGCTTGCATCTGATTGTTGGGCTGTGGGCCTTGCCCGGATGATTCATGAGCCGTAGCTGGATTCGCAAGATTCAGGTTCATCCGACTAAAGCGTAGGTGGCTGGTGGTTTCAGGAAGTACGGGTTCCTCTTCTCTGTTGCCGATCGTGTAAACTGCCGGAGAATATCGGCATTCATGCACTTGTCTGAACAGAGAAGAGGAACCCGTACTTCTTTGTGGCGGCCTAACATACGCAAGTTCCGGATGAACCGGAATGTCAGTCGTGGCCGCATTCGACTGAATTCTTGCGAAGCCAGTCCCCCTCTGTGGTGCTGTTTTGGGCCGGTTTTCCACGCGAGAAACGGGAGTTGTACACTGATCTGCTGTCGGCAGGGTTTGTTTTGGGCTATGATTTCGTGCTAGAGTTGCCACGATCGTGCAAGATTTGGACTGGACGTACCCAGCCGAAAGGGTGGGGCTCGGTATCGTGGCGTTACCGGACAAGAACGAAAAGGTGTCAGATGCGTACTTTCCTAGTCACCGGCGGGGCCGGATTCATCGGATCGCACATTGCCGAGGCATTGGTCGAACGGGGCGACAGGGTCCGGATTCTCGATAATCTCAGTACCGGGCATTTGTCGAACCTCGACGGCTTTCGCGATCAAGTCGAGTTCGTCGAAGGCGATCTGATCGATGCCGACGTGGTCGCAAAGGTCGTTGACGGCGTCGATTGCATCTTTCACGAAGCGGCACTGGCCTCGGTGCCGCGGAGTGTGGAGGATCCGCTGGCAACCAATGCCGCCTGTGTCACCGGCACGCTCACCCTCTTGGATGCCGCGCGTCGGGCGGGCGTCCGCCGGTTGGTCTATGCGGGCTCGAGCAGCGCATACGGCGATCAGCCCACCAGTTCCAAACGGGAAACCGATCTGCCGGCCCCCATTTCACCCTACGGGGCGGCCAAACTGGCGGCCGAATTCTATTGCCAGGCGTTCACGAGCACGTACGGATTCGAGACGGTCACGATCCGGTACTTCAACGTGTTCGGACCGCGTCAGGACCCCGACAGCCCCTACTCGGCCGTCATCCCTCTGTTCCTCACCGCGCTGATCGAGGGACGCCAACCGGTGATCTACGGTGACGGCCGGCAGTCTCGCGACTTTACGTTCATCGCCAACGTCGTCCACGCCAACCTCTTGGCAGCCGATGCCCAGGGGGTAGCCGGCCGAACGTTCAACGCAGCCAACGGGCGCACCACCGATCTGCTGACGCTGTTGGATACGCTGAACCGTCTGTTGGGGACCGATATCAAGCCGAAGCACGAACCACCGCGCGTGGGCGACGTGATGGAAAGCCTCGCCGACATCACCCAAGCGAGGGAACTACTCGGCTACGAGTCGGTCGTCGGCCTCGAGGAGGGCTTGCGGCGCTCGATCGACTACTATCGCAGCCTGATGACGACGCAGGCCTAAGAGGTTGTGAATCATTCGGAAACAACCTGTACGATGGGCCTCCGAGCCCGTCGAATCGACGGGATTTCGACCTTTCGACGGGCTCGGAGGCCCATCGTACGCATTGAGTCACGCCATCGTCGTTTATCGGCCGGGGGTGGCCCGCGCGGTTAGGAAATCTCGGGGCGGCAAAAAAGCGCCCGGGCAACCCCGCCCCCAA
>JAZFUB010000353.1:0-15300 GCA_036447015.1 Thermoguttaceae bacterium
AGAGCATCTTTACATTTGCAGAAGTCGCCGGACTGAACCGCCTGCTGAACCATCCTGAGATCACGCCTCGCTTCTATGCGGCCTTTCTCGACCTGATCGACACGGTGTTCGATCCCGAGGTGATTTTCCCGCTGTTACACCGGGTGCTGGACGACGTCGTGCCGCCCTCGCGGATCGAGCAGATGAAGGACTTCGTCACCCAGCGTACGGCCGCCGTGATGGCCCAGATTCCGCCCGAGTTCACCATCGCCGCGAACCGCCAACTGACCATGACCGTTCGCGACGGATACCTGCCGGGCATCCCCATCCTTGTGCAGGCGGCAGTGCTCGATCAAACCGGGCACGTCGATCGCGACCTGTGGGATGCCGTGGTGACGCTGTCGACCGATCGGGCGGACGTGACGCTTTCGACCGACACGATCCGCCTCTACAACGGGCGCGGAAGTTCGCTGGTGACGGTCGAGGGTGACGGACCGTTCACGCTGACCGCGACGCTGGGCACTTCCCAGGTCGGCCGAACGCTCGCCAGCCTTCAAAACACGCCAATGACCGAGGTGTCGGGCACCTTGCCCGCAGAGCAGACGGTCTGGAGCGGTATCATGCATGTCACCGGCGACGTGCTGGTACCCGACGGACACACGCTGACGATTCAACCCGGCACGCTCGTACTGCTCGATGGGGTCGTCTCGGGCGAGAATGGCACGGATATCGACGTTGAGGGCCGTATCGAGTCGCTCGGTACGTTCGCTTCGCCCGTCACGTTCACCGCGATGGACTCCGATCGGGCATGGGGGGAAATCCACCATGTGGGGGCCGAACCGTCGGTCTATCGCTACACGAACGTCACCCGGGCGGGGCATTCTCCCACCGGAGGCCACACGCAAAGCGGCTCGGCCTTGCGGCTGATCGATTCGGCCGTCGAGTTGCATCGCGTTGCCGTGGCCGACATCGACGGCAAGATCATGACCGCCTCGGGATCCGAGTTGATCGTTACCGACTCGCATCTTGCCCGAGCCGTTATGGGGCCCGAAATCGATACGTCGGACCTGCGGTTCGAGCGAAGTTGGATCACCGAGATGTTTGGCCGCAACGATAACGACGGCATCTACCTCCATCCGCAGAAGCCGGGCCAAACGATCGTGCTGCGCGGCGGCGTCATCGCATACGGCGACGACGACGGGATCGATACGCGGCATGCGAACGTGACTGTCGAAAACTACATCGTACGCGACTTCGCCGACAAAGGGATCAGTGTCGGAGGCGACGTGCCCGGCGACGAAGTCCACCTGAACCGCATCCTCAGCGTCGACAACGGCGTGGGTATCTCGGCGAAGAATTGGAAGACCGGCCACTCGCGGGTCTTCGTCGATCATGCGACCGTCGTGGGCAATGAAATCGGCATCCAGGCACGCGACAAGTTCAACGCACCCGATGCCGTGGTCGAGTTCTTCGTGACCAATTCGATCGTTTGGGGGAACGGCGTCGAGATCAACGCCGAGTGGGGCCCGGCCGATGTGCACGTCGACCACTCGAACGTCGACCAGCCATGGGCCGGCGTGGGGAATATCCGTAGCGACCCGCAATTCGTCGCCTCGGCCGCAAACGTCTATCGATTGCGGGCGACCTCGCCCAGTATCGACGCGGGTGATCCCAGCGCCCCGCGCGACGCCGACGGAAGCCGTGCCGATCAAGGGTACGCGACGGGTACCGGCATCAGTGGCGAACCGGTGCCGATCGTGCTTTCGGGCAGAACCCTCACCATCCACGGCACCGGCGACGACGACCGATTCGAGGTCGAGATCGGCGTGTCCTATCGGCTGACGATCAACGGGACGGTCCACTACCGCGACCCGGCCCGGATCGACGCTATCGTCATCGATGCGGCCGGAGGGAACGACACCGTCGTGCTGACAGGAAGTGGCATGGACGAAACGGCCGAGCTTCGACCCGGTCGAGGCACGCTGCGCGGCGGCGGCTATACGGTGACGGTCACCAATGCGGAGTCGATCACAATCGACGGTCGCTTGGGGCAGGATGAGGTGGTCTTCATCGATTCTGCGGGCGACGATCGCTTCACGGCCCGGCCCGGCAATGCGTCGATGATCGGATCGAACCTGTCGCATACGGCCATCGGGTTCGAAACGGTCGTTGCCCGGGCCACGGCGGGCGGCTTCGATCGGGCCCGGCTCGACGATTCTGCAGGCACGGACAAATTCCTCGCCACGCCGGCCTACGGTGCGTTGGTGGGCGAGGGATTCTCGAATCGGGTCGAATGGTTCGAACTCGTCGAGGCCTACTCGACCAACGGTGGGAACGATCAGGCCAAGTTGGGTGATTCGGTCGGCGACGATCGGTTCGACGCGTCGCCCGACTCGGCACGGCTGTTCGGCCAAACGTTCGACAATCGGGCATACGGATTCCGGAGTGTCTACGCCTATGCGACCGAGGGCGGTATCGATGTGGCCGAGTTGCACGACTCGCCCGGCGACGACCGGTTCCATGCCACACCGGAAGCGGCCGCGCTCTACGGCGAAGGATTCTTCAATCGAGCCAAAGGGTTCGCACGCGTCAACGCCCATGCGACGGCCGGCGGCCAAGATGAGGCCAAACTCTACGATTCGCCCGGCAACGACACCTTCCTGGGAACGCCCAGCTATGGTTCGTTGCGCGGCGACGGATTTCACAATCGGGCCGAGGCGTTCGACTCCGTCCGAGCGTATGCCACGGCGGGCGGCTACGACGTCGCCAAACTGGGCGACTCCTCGGGTGACGATCGGTTCGTCGCCACGCCGGCCTACGGCACGTTGTACGGCGACGGGTTCTCCAATCGGGCCGAGTCGTTCGATGCCGTCTATGCCTACGCTACCCAAGGCGGCACCGATCTGGCCAAGTTGGGTGATTCGGCCGGCAACGATCGATTCGACGCCTCGCCCACCGTGGGAGCCCTGTGGGGTGACGGCTTTCTGAATCGGGCCAAATTCTTCGAGAGCGTCCACGCCTATGCAACCGAAGGCGGCTTCGATACGGCCAACCTGCACGGTTCGGCCGGCGACGATATCTTCCATGCCACACCGGACGCGGCCGCACTGTTCGGCGAGGCGTACTTCAATCGCGTCAAGTTCTTCGAGAGCGTCAAAGCCACCGGCGGCCCCGGAGGCAACGACGAAGCGAGGCTCTTCGATTCGCCCGGCGACGACACCTTCCTCGGTACGCCCGAATACGGAACGCTCTATGGCAACGACTTCCACAATCGGGCCGAGGCGTTCGATCGCGTTCGTGCCTACTCGCGAGAAGGCGGCACGGACGTAGCCAAGCTGCGAGATTCGGCCGGCGACGACACGTTCGTCGCCACGCCCGACCACGGCGAACTCCGTGGCGATGGATTCTCCAATCGGGTCGAGTCGTTCGACGCGGTCCACGCCTACGCGACCGAAGGCGGCATCGACGAGGCCCACCTGTACGATTCGCCGGGCGACGACAAACTCTACAGCAGCCGCCTGGCCGACGCCCTCTTCGGCGATGGATTTTTCACTCGGGCAAAACACTTCGAGAATGTCTACGCCCACGCCGACGCGGGCGGAAACGATCAGGCCATCCTCGACGAAGCGACCGTCGAAAATCCAACGAAGACCACCCCCGGCACAACGCCCGACGTCCAGTGGGCCAAAATCGCCTGGCTCTACGATTTCGAGAACTGCGTTACGAAGAAGAACTCGGTGGAGAACTTGACGCAACGGGCGGTCGATGGCATTCTGACGGCCCTTTGGTCCCATTGATGTTTGCGTAGTGCCTGACTGGGACGGCGATCCGATAGATGGTTCTAGAGCGAGGCATTCGACATGAGCGGACGACCTAGCAACGATGTTGCGTGGCTGGCGGAGGTGCAACGGCCGCCCGATCGCGTGCCGGATTCGATGCCTGCCCCGATGCCCGCCTTGCAGCCGCTGTTGACCGATGGGGACGGCAATCCGATCGATTCGCTTCCAGAGTGGCAGGCGAAGCGTGCGGAGATCCGGCGTTGGTGGCTCGATTTCCTCAGCCCCGTGTCATGCCTTCCCTCGCGGGTGCCGACGCTGGAGATCCTTGGCGAAGAGTGCCTGGGCGCCATCACGCGGCAACGGGTCCGCTACGAGGTCGAGCCCGGCTCGGTGACCGAGGCGTATCTGTTGAAACCGACCACGCCGCGTACCACGGCACAGGATTGCCCCTCACTGGATTCCCCCTCACTGGATTCTCTGTTGCCGGGAGTCGTGGTCTTTCATTCGACGGTGGACGAATCGATCGACGAGCCGTCGGGCGTGGTCGGCCCGTCGCCGAAGAACCTCGGCTGGGGGCTGGCTCAGCGTGGGTTCGTGGCCTTGTGTCCGCGGAACTTCCTTTGGCCGAACAACCACCGGCTCTCGCCGAGATGGCAAACGTTCAAACAACGTTGCCGCCACCCGCGGCGCAAGGGGATGGCCAAGATGCTGTTGGATGCGTTCGTGGCCGTCAACATACTGAGCAGCCTGCCGGAGGTCGACTCGGACCGGCTGGGCACCGTGGGACACTCCTTGGGGGCCAAGGAGGCGTTGTATCTGGCCGCACTGGACGAGCGGATCCGCGTGGCGGCCAGCCACGAAGGGGGCGTCGGCATCCGGTTCTCCAATTGGGACGCCCCGTGGTATCTCGGCAGACAAGTCCGCCGCGGCACGTTCCGCCGCGAGCATCACGAACTGATGGGCCTGATCGCCCCGCGCGCGTTTCTATTGCTCGGTGGCGACGGCTTCGACGGCGTACAGAGTTGGCCGTTCGTCGAGGCCGTACTACCCGTCTATAAGCTCTACGAAACGCCGGCCCGGGTCGGACTCTACAACCACCATCAGGGCCACAAGTTCACGACCGAGGCCGAACAGCGAATTTACGAGTGGTTCGAGGCATACGGTTAGCCCACGTGCCGCGAGGTTCGAGCCCCATAAAAGCGCAGTTCCCTGCTGGAATCATCGGTGCCGGCGTGGTAGGATTGGTCACGTGCTGACGGGCGATTCGGTCCCGGGCCGCTACCTTTGGAAAACCGGAAGGAACGACGGATGAACGGCCGAACTTTGCGGTTGCTGAGCGTCGGGTTGCTGTGGACGGCCGCGATTCAGGCCACGGTTCAGGACGCGGCGGCCCAACCCGGCCGGCTGCGAACCCCAACGAACAGGCTTCCCGATTTTGACAGGCTTTCGTTCTCCAAGTCGGACGCCGACGGCTTTGTCACGGTGCGCGGCCGTGCCGCGGCAGTGGCTCCGGATTCGAGCGTTTACGTCCAGTGCCTCGAAACGGGAACTCTCTCACACACTCCGGCCGACGCCGAAGGTCGGTTCTTGCTTCGTGTCCCGGCGGCCGACGGATCGACCTTCGTCGTCAACTACGGCGCCGATTGGATCTCGCGCTGGAAGGACGGCGGCCCTGCGCTGGAAGTGACGGCCCATCCGCCGGTGCCCGAGTCGCCCGAGCGGATCCCGTTCTCTCTCGGCGGAACCGATGGACAAGGAACCGGGTATTGGATCGGCGTGGGCGAGCAGAACGGCATCCGCTTCCAGCCGGGCAGCGAACTGACGTACGACATCCGGTTCACCTATTACATGTCGGAGGAAGTCGGCCGGGCGGACCTAAGTCGCCTGTTGCCGCCTCAGGTGACGCTGTCTCGCTTCAGCGACGCGGAGGGGCGCGTGGTTCAAGCGAGTCATACACCGACGCTGATGACGCCCACCGGCTTGCCGATCTTCAGCCGCGGCGGGTATGAACGGCTTCGAACGAACCTGCGGCCCGTCGTCGAGAGCCTCCGCCGGGAAGGAAATCGTATCGAGGTCCATTGCCGCTACCGCCTGCCGATCGAAGACCGCCCGTCGTTGCCGGCAGGACACTACTTCGGCCGAGTGCATTGGGGGCCGTCGCAGCTTTGGCGAGGCGGCTCGGGCCCCACTCCGCGGAACGATGAAAACGACGTGCATGCCTTTTTGCAAGGCGGCACCGCCCAAAGCGTCTTGCCAATCTTCCGAATCGGCAATGCCAAGCCTCCTCGAATCCCTTGGATCTTGTTGGCCAACACGCTCAGCAACGGAACTCGGGGAGCGGTGGCACGCGAGCAGAAAGGAAAATATGCCTTTGCCGATAAGGTCCTCTTCCATGCCGACAAGCTGATCGTCGCGAAAGAGGATCCGCAGACGGGACGGCCGATTTCTTACCGGCTGGAGCCGTTTCTGCCCACCATCGGCTATGCGGTGGGAGGTCCCGATCGTCCGGTCCCGCCGTTGGTCAAGTTCCTGTTTCCTTCCGGCTCCTTGCATGTGACCGTCCAGAAGCCCGATGGTTCCGTCGATGATCTGGGCACAAGACCCTTCCGATGCGCGCGGGCAAAGATGCCGGGTCTCGAGCACGCACTTTTCGGCTCCATTTCGATTCGAAACGTGTACCAACTGACGACGCTCGATCCCGCATTCGAGTACGAGTTCGCCGACTACGGACACTACGTCGTGCAGATGCGCGGATCGATACGTGATCCGCGGGGGCTGGAGTACACCGGCGGCGGAACCTACGACGTCTACGTGGCCAGGCCGTTGGATCTGGACCTCGGCACGGTCTTGAGCACGCCGCTGCAACAGGGTGATACGATGTCGGCGGTCGTCCATACGCACCCGGCAGTACCGGCCGACGTGGAAGTCGACGTGCGGCTTCACGTGAACTCGGATGCCGACCGGCCGATTCGAACGCTGGTTCGCGGCAAGGCCAATCGTTACGGATACTTCTGTCCCGGCGACGACGCGGATCGGCTGTTGATGAGCGGACCGGGAGAGTACGTCGTCGACGTGTCGGCGTCCTACACCGATCCGGACGGCGTGCTGTGGATGGGGTCGTTGCGGGGGGCGTCGGTCGTGGAAGGCCCCCGTCCGAAGCTCACGGCCCATGGCCGGCGAGGATTGGGGCCGGCGTTCAAGGAACTGGGGTCCTCGCCCCTCTGGTACGTGGCCAGGAAGATCGACCCGCCGGGAATCTCGGGAGAAGAACGCGGCGAGAATCTCCAGATGTTCCTGCCGTACATGAGTGGAGACGTCCAGTGGGCGGCCGACGATACCAACAGCGGCATCTTTCCCGTGATCACTTGCGACGATCCGCAGAACGTCACGAGGTGGAAGAGCGATCCGCAATTGCAGCAGGCCGGTGCGATGGGCGAACTGCCGTTGCGTTTGCCTCAGGTGAGCGACAAGCAACTGCCGGCCGTGCAGTATCCCGAACTGATCGACACCTGGGCCTACTACTACGTGAGCGTCCAGCGGCCGGGCGTGACCGTGCGCAGTTTTGTCGGTTCCGGCAACGTCGGGCGGGCCTATTGGGGATTCGGCGACGTCTACAACTGGCAACTGGGAAACGGCCGCGAGGGCGACCTGCCGGGTGATGTGAAGTTGCAGTACGGCGGTGCCGTTTACCGCAACCTGAGCCGCAACGTGAACGAGTACGCCATCTACGGGTCGATGACGGCGATGATTTCCAGGGGGACGCGACTCGGTCAACGCGTCTTTCCGCCGTTTCAGGGCGCGGCCGGCGGCCCCAACGGCGGGCCGCTCTTGGTACTTGACGGCAAGAACATCGACATGTTTCTCACCCCGACGGGAACGATGCCCGGCAGCATCTTGGAGGTGGGAGACACGTTCTCTTTCAGCGGGGCAGTCTGGCCCACACTGCCCTCGTCGGTCCGCTGGACCGTCGTCACGCCGAGCGGACGCACCATCGAGCATCGCGGGCGGGCCAACAAGATCGGACACTACTACGAACCGCAAGACGACTTCGTCGTGGACGAACCGGGAATCTATCGCGTACGGGTCCGATTGGAGCACGACGGGATGACGTCGGCCGGCCCGGTCGAGCCACCGTTGCCCAGCGGAAGCGTTCTCGGCGCGGAAGACGACACTTACTGCTGCTACGTTGTCTCGCGCGGCAGCGACTTCCCCTTGGATGTCGACACACCGCCGCAGAGCGTGCGGTTGGCTACCGATGCCGGACGCAATCCCGGACGCGGTCTGTCGATTCGAGTCTCCCCGCCCGGGGCTCTTAGCGATGTGAAGGTACACGTAACCGCCCAACTCACCGGCACCGTGTTGGAAAGTCGCGATTTGCCACAACGTGACGGCCAATACATTTACACGTACGATCCCTATCGGCTCGGCCAGGTGTTCACCAACTTGGACCGGTCGCCCATCGACACCGTGACGATCTCGTTGGCAGCGGTTGGAACCGACCCGTCGGGTCGGAAGGTTGCCTGCGCGAGGCGGATTCTCATCCAGGGACGCGACGTGTTCGCGCCGTTGCCATAATCATGTTGAACACGCAGAAGCCAGGCCGGATGCAGATGGGTCTTTTTGAGAAGATCAGGATACGATGGGCCGGGGCAAGGTTGGTTGCACTCTGCTTGGCTTCGCAAATGTTCTGCCCGGTGTCGGCTGGCGAGACAGTGTCGGCCGGAGAGATAGTGTCGGCCGGAGAGATAGTGTCGGCCGGCGAGACGGTGCCGGATCGCTCGTCCTCTTTTCCGTCATCTGAGAGCTCACCAATTATCCTCGACGGCCCGCGAAATCGCGTCTACGTCGTGAATTCCGACGCGGCCACGCTGAGCGTCGTCGATGGGGATGCGGGGCGGAAGGTCGCGGAGATTCCCCTGGGCAACGACCCCCGCAGCCTCTGTCTGGATCGGCATGGCCGGATGCTCTTCACGGCGAACATGCTCGACGACACCGTCTCCGTGGTCGACGTCGAGTCCTTGCAGGTCGTGGCGACGATCGACGTTGCGGACGAGCCCTACGGCATTGTTGCCGACAGTGTCTCCGACGAGATCTACCTCACGTGTGCCGGAGCAGGCCGACTGGTGGTGATCGACGTCGATTTGCGGCGGGTCGTCCGGCAGATGTCTTTGGCGGCCAATCCGCGAGGCTTGGCGGTCTCGGCGGACGGCAAGCGCCTTTATGTCACCCACTTCGACTCCGGCGACGTGTCGGTCGTCGATCGAGCGAAGCTCGAGCTGATCACGACCGTTGCCACCGGCCGCACGAACAACCTGGTGCAGAGCATCGTGATCCACCCTTGGGGTGATCGTGCCTACCTGCCGCACAGTCGGTCCAACGTGACCACGCCGCGAAGATGGTTCGACACGCAAGTCCTTCCCGTCGTGTCGGTGATTGACCTTCGTACGCATCAAGCGATGCGGCGCCAGATCCTGGGACTGGATGCGATCGATCGGCCGGTTTGCATGCCCTTTGCCGCGGCCGTTTCACCGGACGGCCGGCATCTGTACGTGGTCAACGCCGGTAGCGACGATCTGTCGGTGATCGATTTGTACACCGGGCTCGGTGTCGGGCATCTCGACGTGGGACACAATCCTCGCGGTATCGTCCTGACGCCCGACGGCGAGACCGCCTATGTTTCGAACCACGTGTCGAACGACGTCAGTGTGATTGACCTGGCATCGCTGACGGTGCGCAAGACGATCCAAGTTACGGAGGACCTTCGCCCGGCCGACCTGAAACGAGGGCAAATTCTCTTTTTCAGCGCCGCGCGGCCCGAGATGTCATTGGATCGATGGATGAGCTGCGCGTCGTGCCATTTCGACGGTCACACGGACGGTCGCACCTGGCAGACTCCGCGCGGGCCGCGCAACACCCCGAGCTTTCGCGGCATTCGTGATACGCATCCGTTGCAATGGTCGGGTGGTCTCGTGAACGTTCAAGCGGTGGACGGGTTCATCCGCTACAACATGGGCGGCAGCGGGCTTGCGCCGGATGAACTCGACGACCTGGCGGCCTTTGTCAACTCGTTGCAGTTGCCCCCGAACGCGAATCTGGCCCCCGATGGTTCGCTTCGCGGCGAGGCAACGGCCGGCAAAGCGATTTTCCACTCCGCCCGGGCTCGCTGCACCGCCTGCCATCCGGCGCCTCTCTATACGGACCGCAGGCGACACGACGTGGGCACGGGCAACAATCCCCGTGAGAAGGCGGGGCCGAAGTTCGACACACCGTCATTGCGCGGCCTCGACAAGTCGGCCCCCTACCTGCACGACGGCAGCGCGCCGACCATCCGCGACGTGTTCACCATCGAAAACCCGAACGATCGGCACGGTGCCACTTCCCATCTTTCACGGCAAGAGGTCGCTCAACTGGTGCAATTCCTGCGCTCGCTCTGACAGGGACAACGTTGGGATGCGCGTTGCGAATCAGACCGTAGGGTGGGCATTGCCCACCAATCGTCTTTTGCCATCGGCGAGTTTCTTGGTGGGCGGTGCCCACCCTACGGACTGCAAGGGGCGGGCATCATACGAAAACCCGCAGCGCGGCGGGCATCATCTCGGCGGACAGTGGCGTGTTGCCCTTGAACTCTCCGTCGAGGAGCAATCCGTCGCCGTCATCCGACTCGATGCGGAACGATCGCACCTGGTGGTATTCGACGTACGGAAGATCCAAATGCGAGCCGTCGAACACCTTGCCGAACAGCCGGAACATCTGCCGTCGCGACGCGCGGCGCACCAGGACGACATCGAGCTTGCCGTCGCCCATTTCCGCTCGGGGAGCGAGTTGCATTCCCGCGCCGGTGAACTTCGTGTTGCACGCGGCGACGAACAGGAAGTCGTCTTCGAAAACCGTTTCGTCGAGTGTGAGTTTCGCCCGGCGCCGCTTTGCCCGGACGATGTGCAAAACGGCGGCCACGGCGTATCGCGACGTGCCGAGAGCTCGCAGCCGTTCGGCGGTGCGGTTGATATCGGCGACGGCGCCCCAACCGATGATGTTCACGCAGTAGACCACTCCGGCCGGCGTCGCCACGCGGACCACGTCGAGCGGCCGAGCTTCTCCGGCGACGATTCGCCTCGCGGCGTCGAGCGGGTCGCAACAATCGAGATGCGTCATCACGGCGTTCCCCGTTCCGGCGGGAATGATACCCAGCGGGGTCCGGACGGGCTCTTCCCGCCGCATCAGACCGCCGACCACTTCGTGAATCGTGCCGTCGCCTCCGACCACGCACAAGCCATCGCAGCCGTCGAGATCGATCGTGGCAGCGATTTCCGCGGCATGACCCGGGCCGGTGGTCACGTGTACGTGCAGCCGCGCGTCGGCCGCCGTCAAGATCGGCCGCACGCTTTCGAGTACGGCGGTGGCCCGCCGCTTTCCTCCGTGCGGATTCATGACGACGATATAGTGTTTGGAAGACGCCATGGCCTATTGCGTCGTGAACGTCCAGACGTCTCCTCGTGTCGTCGTCGAGTCGGAGACGCCGTCGACTCGCCAGTAGTAGGTCTTCTTCTGCTGGAGGCTCTTCGGGTGGAAGATGTTGTTGGTCCGGTTGCCCCGATATTCGGGCGCGCCCGGGCCGGCTTCGGCGACGGCCTTGCGGTCGTGGCCGAAATAGACGTCGTGGGTCGCGGCCCGGTAGGCGCCGAGCCACATCAGGTCGGCGGTCGTCTTGGCGCTCATCGTACCATCCGGCGGGATCGGTGTCGAGGGTCGGGGGAACTTGCGGCCGGGGATCCAGTAGTTCTCGTCACCGAATTCATAAGGGCCGATGTCCGGTGCGCGGCCGAGAAAAGCGGCCTTGACGCCCTCGGTCGGTATGCCGGCGTCGATCAGTTCGGAACCCTGCCGCGGGCGGAAGTCCCGGTTGTCGGCGTCGCGTAGTTGGGTCCTCACGTCGCCGACGAAATTGTTCGAGTGGATTCCGGGAAGCGGGATCTCCTTCTTGCCCCACCACTCCTCGCTGCCGAGAAAGTTCTCGGCCGCCCGGGCCATCGAGCGACCGGATCGGCTCATGTCGCGGTGGTACGTGAACCGGTCGCTGCCGGGCTCGTGACGCTCGATCCGTTGTGCCCAGGAGAGCCAGGACCCGATGTTCATGATGGCGATCGCGTCGGTGAAGTCGATCCGCGTGTCGGCCAGCCGGTCGGTGTTGCCGGGCGTGTCGTCGTCGATCATCCGGCCCAGCGTACTGTCGGGATGTTGGTGTCGCCAGGTGGCCGGCATGTCCCAGAGCGAACCGTCGTCGAGCCGCGCGTTGGGCCATCGAGCGGGCATCATCACTCGTGTTCAATCGCCAACTCATAGAGCGTCACGCTACAGGGCGCGACCGAAAGCCGCTCGGCGACGTCACTGACGCCCGACTCTTCGATCGTGACGTTCGGCTCCTTGCCCGGCTCGTTGTAGGCCATCGGATCGTTGCCGGCAATCTCCCAGCGCCGTCCGTTGCCGGTCAGCTTGATGCCTTCGACGGCCAAGGGGATCTCCAACTGCCGCATCGTCGGATTGACGATCGCGACGGTCAGCGTGTTGCGATCTTCGCTGAGCGCGGCCATGGCGTCCAACGGGTGCTCGGTCGCGACTTTCAGCGGCAGCACGCCGAAGTGGCGCCGGTAGAGTTTCAGCACCAGCCCCGTGGTGGCGAAGGCTGCGTCGGTCTTGCTCGTCTTGATGCAGCCGATCACGTTGACCGTCTGTGCGTAGTTGGCCATGAAGATGATGTCGCTGCTGCGCGCGTACTCGTTCAATCCGGCCGCGATCCCCAGCGCGTCCTTCAAAAAGTACCGCGTGCCCAGTTCGCCGAAGACGTGTGGCCCGTACCAGTAGTTCCATTCGTCCAGCGCGATGCGGATGTCTTTGCCCTTGAGTGAATCGAACGCCTTGCGATAGCCGCGATGCGCCTCGGCCTTCGCACGCACCCGATCGGCGACCTGCTGGACGTGGGCAATCAGACCGGGTTTCTCCTGGACATAGAAATGCTCGCTGACCAGGTCCATGTGGTCGGCACAGTGCTGCATCATGCCCTCGCTCCACTTGCCGGTCGCGCCGACGGCGACCAAAACGGCCGACGAGTCCTCGGCCCGCATGGCTTCGGCGAACTCGTTGTGTTTCTTGACGTACTGTTCGAGCGACATGTGTCCGAGTTGCCATCCGCCGTACATCTCGTTGCCGATCCCCCACCACTTGACCCGATATGGCTCGGGATGTCCGTTGGCGGCACGGAGTCTCCCCATCGGCGTGTTGGGCGCTCCGTTGGCGTATTGGAGTTCTTCGATGGTACTTTTGACGCCGCCGAGGCCGCTATTGACGGCAATATAGGGTTCGGTATCGAGGATCCGGCAGAACGCAAGGAACTCGTCGATTCCCATGTCGTTGTGTTCGACGCCCCTCCAGGCCGGATTCTTTCGGGGTGGTCGCCGGTCGCGGTCGCCGATGCCGTCCTTCCAGTCATAGCCGCTGACGAAATTCCCGCCCGGCCAGCGGTAGACGGGCGAGTCGAGTTGCTCGAGCAGTGCCAACGTATCGGCCCGCATGCCCTGGACGTTGTCGGCCGGCATCAGCGAGGCCGTGCCGAGGAAACACGAGCCGCCGATCGCCTTGATCGCGAGCATCGCGTCGTCCGTCGTTTTGCCCGCTACGAACTTCAAGGGATACTTGGTGTACGCGGCACCGACGTTGCGAAGCGTGATCGTCTGCAATTCGCGGTCCGTCTTGCCCTTGTCCCAGATCAGCGAGACTTGCACGGAGACCGGCTTCTCGGCCGCTTTGAGCCAGATATAGCCGTCGTACGATTTCCCCTCGACCAGTCCGAGCCCCCGTTGGTGGAGGCCGTGGCCGGCAGCGATCTTCGGCGTGTGCTCACCGACGAACGGATCCTGCCGGACCATCTCGACGGAGTTTTCGCCGAACGGTCGCCAGGGCGACGGTTTGGCGCCGACCGCGTAGTAGAACTTTCGGTCTTCGAGCATTTCGGCCCAAATGCCGCCGTAGATGCAACGCCCCAGGTGTTCGATGAATTGGCCGTAGATGTATTTCGAGATCGGCTCGCCGACCTCTCGGGCATCGATCGCGAGTGTCGGTTTCCAATTCTCCATCGAGTGCTTTTCGAGTCGCACGTCGTCGAACCATGCCTTGCCGGTCGCGGGCCCCCAACCGCCGAACAGACAGTTCACGTCGACGAAATCCTGGTCGCCCGTCTCGAAGAGGACCTCGACCCGGGTCCAGTCGCTGGTGCCTGAAACGGCCTTGGTCGCAATCGGCTGGATGTTGTGCAGATTCAGCAAGGCGCCGCGAGCGCGACCGCCGGTCTCGACGTTCTCGGTCTTGATCCAGCCCGAGAGACGATAGGTCGAGCGGGGTTCGACGGACACCTTGGCGTGCCAGGCACTGTCGACGCCCTTCTCGGAGGAGATCATCAAGGAGCGGTCGCCGGTTCGGCCGATTTCAGCGTGCTCGAAGGCGGGCGTCCCGAGCCAGGAGAACGTTTCCCAAGCGACCGGTTTTCCATCGCTTCGGTCCTCGAACGACGCGTTCGGCAGCAGATTGGCAGCCGGCGAATCGGACGACGGGGAATCGGCAAATCCAACCGACGCAATACCGAGCAGAAGGACCATTCGCACGACGGTGTGCAAAGCAAAAGCATAACGGTTCATAGCATTCTCCTGGCAATCCGAGATCAGCGGCGAATTCTGAAAGACTACGGGCACACACCCAAAGCCCACTGGCTGCGACCGGTGGGACCCGTTGGCGTGTCGACAGCGGGCCGGCAAGCCCTATTCTCCCGGCCCGCCTCGCCTCAAGAATAGCACACCGACGGCCGCATGGCTATGGGATCAGGCCGCAGCCGCGGCACGGATTCACGCCTCGGGCTGAGCGATCGCATCGGCCGAGGTGGCCTGACTCACGATCGGAAGAATCGGCAGGACGGCCTCTATCGCCGACGTACCCTGGTCGACCCGGAACTGCCGCTCGGCCGGGTCGGCTACCGCTTCGGCCGACGTTTCCTGTTCGATAGCGGCCAAATAGAGCCGAAGTTCAGCGTTGGCCGGTTCGACCTGTTGCCACTCGTGCAGCACCGGCCGGACGGCGTCGACCTGAGCGTTCGACAGCAGCGTGACGGCAAGCCACCGCAGGCAGATCGGGTCGCGACAACCGGCCACATAGGCACTTTGAAGGTATCCAAGCGCGGGCATCCAGTCCTTCTGCACGGCCTTGCAGGCGCCGCGGACGGCATCGCGAAGCGGCTCGCGCCCCTCGGCCGCAACGGGGATGACGTCGGCCAGATCGATTGCCGATTCGTCGCGGCCCTGTTTGATGTGAAGATCGATCAGGCTTCGTCGAAGACGGACCGAACCATGATTGAGCTCGAGCGACTTCTCCAATACGCGCCGGGCCTCGTCGTCGCGGCCCTCGGTCTGTAGCGCGAGACTGAGACACTGGACCGCCAACTCGGCAATCTCGACCAGGTGCCACGTTTCCAGGTCGACCTGTCCGTATTGATAGGCGATCT
>JAZFUB010000354.1:0-6998 GCA_036447015.1 Thermoguttaceae bacterium
CTACCGTGCGTCGAACCGCCGGCCGTAAGTGTGTCGATCGCCGCCCGGATGATCCGTCGCTCGTGGCCGCCGGTCGACGGCAGCCGCACTTCGGTGCCGCTGGCATAGGTGACGATCGCCACGCGGTCGTCCTCGGTAAGCTGATCGACCAGCAGCGTCATGGCCTGTTTGACCAGATCCAGTTTGTTGGCGTCGCGCATCGAGCCGGAAACGTCCAACAGAAAGACCAGGTTGCTCGGCCCACGTTTGTCGGCGTCGACCTCCCGGCCCTTCAACCCCACGCGGACAAGCCGATGCTCGCCGTTCCAAGGGCACTGGGCCACTTCCATATTGACCGAGAACGGCACTGGGTCCTCGGCCGCGGGGTCTTCGGGCGCGGGGTCCTCGGGCGCCGGATAGTCATACGAAAAGTAGTTGATCAGCTCCTCGATCCGCACGGCATTGGGCGGCGGCAACTGACCCTCGCCAAGGAACCGACGCACATTGGCATACGAGGCCGTATCGACATCGACCGAGAAAGTCGAAAGCGGCTGCTCGGCAACGGCAAGGAACGCATTCTCGACAATCGGGTCGTATTGCTCGGTGCCGGACGCTGTTGAATCAATGCCGAACTGGCTCAATGGGCGGTTGTGAGTCTTCGTTTCCCAGGTCGGCTTGGAAACGGTATAGTTGACGTCGACCTTGGCCGACTCGGTCAGCGTAATGCCCAACGGCCCCCCTTCTTCCTCCGAAATCACGATGCGGGGAGTAACCATCATCATCAGTGATTCCGGACGATCGTTAGGAACTGCGCCGCTGATCACCAGTGTGCCGAAATCGGCCCCGTTCTGCAAGGTCAGCGTATTGCCGGGGCCAGTTATCGTCATGACGCCAGGATTGGCAGGATTGAACGTAACGTCCGTATTGGAGGTGGTACGTAGCGTCGAACCGCTCATATTCAGATCAGCACCGTTGGGGAGTGTAAGCAAGACGCCTCCGACCGCCGGCTTTTGGTTGAACACGCCGCCGACATCGTTGCGGACCGGTTGCCCACTGACAAACAGACTGCCGGTGTCGAGGGTCTCGTCGACGGTCAGCGTCTGGCCGGCACCGATGATGACAGAATTGTTGGGGGCCGTCGCGAGAAGGCCACCGTTCCCGTCGAGATTGAGGGACTGGCCAAGGGCTTCGTCCCGTGGACTGTTCGACGGAATTGGCGTGTTGAGCGATTCGAGACTCATCGAACGGTGGGTCTCAGAACGTCCTGAAGTCAATTCCCGCCAGACTTCCGCATCCGGATAGACGATCGGTGGCTCAGTAGGAAAGGGGATATGGCTTTTCTCCACAATGTACAATTCGTCGATGACTGCCTGTTGGGAGCGGACTTCGGGCCGTCGTGCCAGTACGCCCAGGATATCCAGGTTCGATGCCGGTTTGGCGGGCTCAGTTGCCGGGCCGATTGTGGCAGGGTCGTTGGGGCCCGTTAAGAGAACGCCACCGTGCCCATCGATATAGAGGGTCTCGCCAGGGACTTCGGCCTGTGCATCAAGGGCGGCAAGAGCTGAATCGACGCCCTGGTGGGGATGGGGATCGACTATCGGATCGTCGTACACCGTTTCGAGAGTCGACGAGTCCGGCGCCGGTTGCTCGCCTGCTGGAGAAGAAACCGTCTCAGCGGGCTTTGTTTCCGATCGCGTATCGTCCTGGTCGGCGGGAGTTGCGGCCTGATCATCCACCGCGGCCACTTGTGCTGCCGGCCATATCGCGGGCAGCACGAGCCCAACCGCCACGACCAACAGACAAGCGGACACGGCCACCGTCGCCCACGAGAATCGTCGCTTGCGAGCCGGCTCCGTCGACATGGGATCCTTCGTCGTTTTCATGGGCGAGTCCTCCAACTCTTCTTGGTTGAGATGGTTGAGATGGTTGAGATGGTTGAGATGTTGTTCGACCGCCTCGCGCAAATCGGACGTCGGCGCGGCGACGGTTTGCCGATTCGATTGCGTAATGTGCTGGGCCAACGCAGCCGTCTCTTCGACCGTGCGTCGGGCCTGTTCGTCCTGGGCCAGTAGAACCTCGACCTCGGCCCGCTGTTGTTCGTCGAGTTGGCCCAGCGCATAGGCCGTCAGACGAGCGGCGTCGAGTTCGGCGTCGGTAAACCGGTTATCGGCCGGGTCGCGGTGATTGTCGTTCATAATCGGATCTCGGTTCGAGGAACGCATAGGGTCGACTACCGACCGTTTAGCTGTCGCCGGCACGGCGACTTTGGTGACGTAGGCCGCGGAACGTCAAGTCGCCGTGCCGGCGACAGCTAAACGGGGACTCCGGACGCCGGAGGTGTTTCACTTGTGCGCAGCGCGGAGCAAGCTCCGCGGCTAACAGGACGATCACTCGGCCATGGCTTGGACCGTCGGGTTGGTTCGCAAACTCTGCAACGCTCGGTGGACCAGCACTCGGATGTTGACCTCGGTTCGGTCGGTGATCTTCGATATTTCTCGATACGAAAAACCCTCCGCCCAAAGCAAAACCGTCTCGCGTTGGCTCTCGGGCAAATGATCGATCGCACCGGTTAGTTGCCGATACAGGTCCTCGCGCTCGGCCGCTTGGGCCGGATCGGATTCGCGGCTCATTCGGGTCGGCATCTCGGTTTCGCCCAGCCGGCCCATCCGCCGTTGCATCCGCAAATGGTCGACCGCCTTGTTGCGACAGACCGTATACAGCCATCGGGCCGTATGATTGTCCGAGTCGTCGTCCGGCGTACCGTCCGACCGGTCGCAGAGCCTCAAAAACGCGAATTGCACGACATCGCGCGCCGCATCGTCGTCGCCGAGCAACCGCGTGGCGAAGCGCGTAAGCGGGACCTCGTACTCCCGAAGCATCGAGAGCACCCATCGCCGCCGGTCGCAGACTGCTGTGCAAGCCATCCGTTATCCTGATGTCGGCCCGGTTTACACGTACTACGCGGCAGGGCACCGTTTGTTACACGAAAATCGGTCGGAATCCACCCGAATACAGATTCTCCCGTCTAGCCGCCGCATCCGCGTATCAGCGTAACTCCTTGTGCCCCAGTGCATTCCGTTGCCGAACGCAATGCGTTCGGATCCTATGGTGCCCGGTCATCATCGCATAGTATAATAGATGCCCTAACGTCACAGCATATAGCATAGTGGAGAACCCGATGATACAAAATGCAAGCTTGATTGCGGTCGTGTGCGGCGTCGGTCTGGCGGCCGCGATTGCCTCGGCCGACGGCTACCGGCCGCAGATCGGCCGACTCCATCCGGATTTCACGCTGCCGAAGCTGGCCGACGGCTCGCCCGTCTCGCTGTCGCAGTTCCGCGGCCGCAAGGTGCTGCTGATCCATTTTGCCTCCTGGTGAGCAGGTTGCCGAAGGCACGTGCCGGTCTGGCACGAGATAACACGACCCTGGGTTGAACAAGAAAAACTCGTCGTGCTGGGAATCACGCAAGAGCAGCACCCGGAGCGTTGCCGGCTGTTCGCCCAATGGAAGAAGTTCGACTGGCCGATCCTGCACGATCCGATCAACGTGCTGCAACCGCTGGCCGTGCCGATTCTGGTGGCGATCGACGAGCATGGCGTTGTCCGTAGCACGCGTCCGGAGGCGGAGACGTTCGAGGCGGAGTTTCTCGACCGCACGTTTTCACCACCGGCCGGCGTAGCGGAGAAGCCGGCCGAAGCGAGACTGCCCGACCTTCAGTCGCTTCGGCGAGAGGCCCTCCAGAGCCGATCGGCCGTCGCATGGCGCCGCCTCGGTGATGCAACGGTGCTTTGGGCTCCGACCGAGAAGATCAACGACGCGATCGATGCCTACATGCGAGCCGTTCGCCTCGCACCGGACGACGGCGACGCCCATTTTCGGCTTGGCGTCTGCTATCGCATGCGCTACGAATCGTCGCAACGGGTGGCGACCGATTTTCAGTCGGCCGTCGACCAATGGACCCGGGCAAGGGAGATCGAGCCGAACCAATACATCTGGCGGCGCCGCATCGAGCAGTACGGACCTCGGCTGATCAAACCGTATCCGTTCTACGATTGGGTCAGCGAGGCGACCGATCAGATTGCTGCCCGCGGCGAGAAGCCCGTCGCGCTGCGCGTCGAACTGTCCGGAGCGGAGATCGCCCATCCGAGCCGCACGTTTGTTGCAGAAGGCGGGTCCGTCAAGTCGCCGGATCCCACCGGACGCATCCTTCGCGACACCGGGCGGTTGATTGTCGCAGAGGTGGCGGTCGTACCGCCGCGGATCAAGCCGGGCGAGTCGGCCCGGGTACACGTCACCATGCGCCCCAGCGACGCCGAGACGGCCCATTGGAACAACGAGGCAGAGCCGTTGCGGCTTTGGATCGACACGCCCGACGGCTGGCAACTGCAACAACAGTTGTTGACGGCCCCGCAAGGCAACAAGCCGGAAACGGCCGAGCCGCGTCATTTCGAGTTCGAGGTCCGTGCTGCGGCCAATGCACGCGGCCCGACGCAACTTGGCGCGTATGCGCTGTATTATATATGCGAAGAGGTCGGAGGGATGTGCTTGTTCCGTCGACAGGATATTCCGATTACAGTGACGGTTGACGAGTGACGGTTGACGAGTGACCCAGTGCTGCAATCTCACAACATTGGAGTACTTTCATGGACGTTGGTATGCGATCGGTCGGTCTTGTTTGTATCGTCCTTGCGCTGTCGCCATCCTTGGCGACTCGTTCGTGTTGTGCCCGGGCGGAGGACGACAGACCGACAATCTCCGGATCCGGCGCCGATGCCCGGCCGCAGCGGACGATCTACCAGGTTGAACTTGCGGATCCGGTGTCTCCAACAATGCCGGCGCGCGTCTACGACGTGGTTCTAACCAGGGATCGCCGTGGGTTTCCGGTCGAGTATGCCCTGTCCTTCGAGACCCATGTTTGCACCGACAAGCAATGCAAGCCGGTGGAGGTGACCATGGTTTGGAACGCGCCGGGTTACTTCGACCGCCTCGGATATCCGCCAGGCAAGCCGCTTACGAAGACGGAGCACGTGCCGTTTACGGCCGAGGATTACACGAAGCTCGATCGGATCCTGAAAGAGCGCGGCTCGATTCTCGGAGGTTGGACGCTCGCCTTTCTCGAAGAATCGAAGGAAACCGACGACGACGTCGATGCGGTGACCAGTCCGACGCCGACCACCGTGAAGGATTCGGTGATCCAGGACGCCGCGTACACCAGTTGGGCCCTGTGGCACTGGGCCAACGGAGAGATCGTGCCGAAATTGCGCGGCATCACCAAGCAGAACTGCACGCCGGCGTATCTCAACCATCTGCTGGTCGCCGAGGACCGGAGATTCGCCGATTTTGCCCTGGATTACTTGATGGAACACCATCCTTCCGATCCGCAGTTCGTCGAGAGCGTCTTCCACATTCTTGAGAGTGGCGAGAAGGACCAGATCGCCCTTTCGCTCGAATTCCTCAGCCATGCGATTCCGGACAAGCAAAGGCTGCACGCCCGTCTGATCGAATCGTGCTGTCGGATGCGTTCGGCCGACTGTCCCGTGATCCTGCAAGAGTTCGCCGCCGAAGCGGACCTGCCCGCGACCACTCTCGAAGGCCTTACGGGCCGGCTGACGCAGTTTCCGTACTTTCCGATTCACATGATTTTGAGAATGCTCGAAGAGAGGAAGTTCGCTTCGAAAAAGACGATTTCCGATGTGGCTGCACTGCTGGACAACGACGATTTCTTCATCGCCAGAAGAGCCTACGAGCACCTGGCCAAGCAGGATCTGGACGCCGACACGGGAAGCAAGTTCAACGCCTTTCGTGAGCGGAACCGCGATCGGCTGTAGAAGCAAATGCCGTACGGTGGGCATCGCCCACCAATTATCTCCTGCCGTCGCCAAGTCATTGGTGGGCGGTGCCCACCCTACGGATACACGGAACGCGGCGGACGCCTGAACGGACGGTCTGGGCCGGTGATTCCCGCGGTCGGTCTGCTCGGTTGGACATGTCTGCCGGGAACCCGACGGTTCTGAGCAACGTGATCGTGGTTGAACGTCAGGCCCGTCGACATCTGGGCCGTTCGACGCGGCTGCGGTGGCTCCAGCGGAATCCACTGCTCTGCAGCCCGATTGAACCGCGAATAGGCGACTCTCGCCGGCCGGGGTGTGTAAGTCCGCGGTTGTCGGATCTCGGGCCGTAGCGACGGACGGTTGAACGTGTGAAACCGCGATGGGACCTCTCTGGCCGGCCGATCCAACGCGAATCGCGACGTCCGTGGATCGGGCTCTCGACTGAAATCCCAGCGCCCCTGCGTGGTCATCGCATGCTCATAGACCAGCGGATTGGCCTGACCGGTACGCAGCCGATCGGGCAACGCATCGCGAACGTCCGGTCTGTTCAACTCGCGAGGTACAAGCGGCCGTCCCTCGAACTGCCGGCCGGGACGTTCCGGATTGAGCGACCGATAGGGAACGGTCGTCAACATCCTTTCGACGGCCAAGGGGTCGACCTGCCCGGTCCGGGGTTGTCTGCGCTGGATGACCCCGAAGTCGGGGGTTGTCGGCGTCACTTGAAACCGCCGAACCGAGTCCCGAAGATCCTGATGGCGTGATTCGCCCGGCCGCGGCACGGCAACGTCCGAAGCCTGCTCTGCCGACGACCGAACTGCCATGGCAAACAGGCCGGCCAGCAGAAGGACGGGTATCCAACGCCGCCGCGCCGGAAAAAGGGGTGTCGAACCGAACATGGGTTTTCGTCTCCTTGGCACACCAACGCTACGACCGACGGAAAATCTCTTCCACTGCAACGTTTAGCGGCCGGGGGTGCCCGGCGCGTTTTTTTGCCCGGCCGAACGGAGGGTGCAAGAAAAGCGCCCGGCCAGCCCGGCCGCGGAACCGCGGGGAGTACACACCCTCATTGTACTCGCGTAGCGAAATGTTCCAAGAGGAGTTCGCGGGCTATGAGCTGTGAAGCTGTGAAGCTGTGAGCTGTGAGCTGTGAGCTGTGAGCTGTGAGCTGTGAGCTATGGGGTAAGTAT
>JAZFUB010000355.1:0-6005 GCA_036447015.1 Thermoguttaceae bacterium
GGTGGCCATCAAACTTTTTGGCGACGACCTCGACATCCTGCGTAGCAAGGCCAAGGAGATGAAGGCCGCGATCAGCGGCATCGAAGGGGTCAAAGACCTTCAGCTCGAACAGCAAATCGATATTCCGCAGCTTCGTATCGAAATCGATGGCCATAAGCTGGCCCAATACGGGCTGCGCCGGGCCGACATCAACGAGTTTATCGAAACGGCCATGCAGGGGGCCGACATCTCCGACGTGTTGCTCGGCCAACGTACGTTCGAGATCATTGTTCGGTTCGATGAGGCATTTCGCGAAGATCGGCAGGCAATCGAGCGGCTTTCGATCGATCTGCCCGACGGCGGTACCACCAAGCTGGGATCGGTCGCCCGTATCTACGAAGCCACCGGGCCGAACACGATCAAGCGTGAGCAGGTTCGCCGGCGAATCGTGCTGCAATGCAATACGGCGGGCCGCGGGTTGGTCGACGTAGTCAATGATATCAAGAGGGAACTCGCGCCGATCGAGGAGTCGTTGAAATCCCTGCCCGGTTCGTACTTCATCGAGTACGGCGGCCAGTTCGAGAGCCAGCAAACGGCCTCGCGAAAGATCGCGATCTACTTCGTCTGCTCGCTGATCGGCATGTTTCTGGTGCTACACATGATGTTTCGTTCGGCCAATCTGGCGCTGCAGGTGATGGTGGCCGTGCCGTTGGCCCTGATCGGGTCGGTCGCCGCGCTCTACGTGACCGGGCAAACGCTGACCGTAGCCGCCATGGTCGGCTTCATCTCGCTTTGCGGCATCGCCTCGCGAAACGGCATCCTCCTGATCAACCACTACCTGCACCTGGTCAAGCACGAAGGCGAAGGCTTTACGCCCTCGATGATCGTGCGCGCCGGCAAGGAACGCGTGGCACCGGTCTTGATGACCGCCCTGACGTCCGGTATCGGACTGGTTCCCTTGGCCATGGCGGCCGGCGAGCCGGGTAAGGAAATCCTCTACCCGGTGGCCACCGTCATCATCGGCGGGCTGATCAGCAGCACGATGCTGGAGTTCCTCGTCCGCCCCGCCCTGTTCTGGACGTTCGGCGTCCGTGCCGGGAAGCATGTCGTCGACGAACTCCGCGAAGAGATCCCGCTGGAGACCGACGAGTGATTCGAGTGACTGAGCAGCGATGATTTGCGTCGCTCCGAGCCGGCGGTATACTGTGGTGATAGGAGATCGCGTCGCCCCGCATCCAATCTCTTCCAAGCCCACCGGCGGCGACCGGTGGGACCCGGAGCAGTCGATGGGCTCGGAGTGACCGCGAACCAATCACCCCCGCCACGGAGAAACCACCTGGGCTTGCCGCCCGAGCAGAATGTGTTGGTTCGCGGTCTGAAGAAGGCCGGCTACACGGCCGTCGGGTTCGGCAAGTGGCATCTGGGCTACGAGCCGAAGTTCGGACCGCTGAAGCACGGGTTCGATCATTTCTTCGGGCCGCTCGGCGGTGGCGTCGATTACTTCTACCACTGCGAGTGGGACGGCGTCCACATGCTCTACGAGGACGAGAAGCCGGTCCACTGCGAGGGCCACATGACCGATCTGATCACCGACCGGGCCGTCCGGTTCGTCGACGACTACCGCAGCCGGAGGCCGTTCTTCCTCTACCTGCCCTACACGGTCCCCCATACGCCGATGCAAGCGCCCGGTGAAAAGCCACCGACGGCCAAGACACAGGAGAATTGGAACGAGGGCACACGGGAAACCTACGTGGCCATGGTCGAGCACTTCGACACGTGCGTCGGCAAGGTGTTGCGTGCGATCGAGGATCGTGGCCTGACCGACAACACGTTGGTCATCTTCGCCAGCGACAACGGCGGGACGAAGCTTGCCCGAAATGCGCCCTTCTCGGGCTTCAAAGGGGGCCTGATGGAAGGCGGCATCCGCGAGCCCTGTTTCGTCCGTTGGCCGGGCGTGATTCCCGAGGGAACGGTTAGCGATCAGACGGCCATCATGATGGATATGACGGTATCAATGCTCCGTGTCGCCGGTATCGAACCACCGAAAGACCTGCCGCCCGACGGGATCGATATTCTCGCAAGGATCGAGCAAGGCCGCCCTGTGTTACCGCGGATCCTTTTCTGGCGTCAACGTCGCAGCGATCTAACATGGCGGGCCGTGCGCGACGGATCGCTAAAATACCTCACCCACCAAAAAGGCGGGCCGATCGAGGAGTCGCTGTTCGACCTCGAACGTGACCCGGCCGAGAAGCACAATCTGCTCGACGCCCGACCCGAAGACACGGCCCGGCTGAAGAAGCTGTTGGCCGATTGGGAGAACGACGTTCGCCCGAGCCGGTGAGTGTTCTTCTCGCGGGTGCCATGCTCCACGCTTGCGTGGGCATGCTCGGCCTACCAGCAAGGCATGTCCACGCAAGCGTGGAACATGGCACCCGGCAAGCCAGCAGTGGCACCCGCCCAATAGAGCAATCCAGCGTTTCAGGCGGTTTCGTCATCAAAGATCCGAACAAAGCCCCCTGAGCCATCT
Source organism: Thermoguttaceae bacterium (assembly GCA_036447015.1). GTDB lineage: Bacteria > Planctomycetota > Planctomycetia > Pirellulales > Thermoguttaceae > JAZFUB01. Next base: position 2,507 of record JAZFUB010000355.1, read on the forward strand.
GCCAAGAACACTTGGCACCAAGTTATATCATTCCGGTCGAACTCCTGATCATCATCAAGTTCACCATACTCATACATAATAAACACGAAAGCTTCCACACCAGAACGATTAGGTAGAGTTAGTGGCTTGAACTCCTCCTCTCCGGCGATTTTTGAAGCTGCGGGGTAGTGGGCAAGATCATACACGACGAGTGTGTGGCCACACCGATCACAGAATGCATTCACTGAGCTCCTGTTGCTCTGAGAGAGCTGAAAACACTTACTCCCGCAATGGCATTGCAGTTGATAGTAGTGATGGTAGTCCCCCGCCTCACTTCGGAATTGCTCCGTTGCATCCTGGACGTAGCCGTCAACGTGTTCCGGATAGAATTTCATTTCTGCAGACACAGGCTAGAACTCGAACGAGTTTATGACATTTGGATCCGGCGGGTGGCCCTGCTGGCTTGCCCAGCAGTGCTATATGGGACACAGAAAGGCACTTTTCACTGCTGGACAAGCCAGCAGTGTCACAGCGTATTTCCCGTCAATTGTTCTTCGCTTTTCCTTCGGTCGGCAGCACCACCACGTTGTCGAACCAAGCCGGTACCCGATGCGTCCGCACACCGACCGCTCCCGAGAGGATCGGCTTTGGGTCGGCAAAGTCGATCCTCAGACCGCGATCCTTGTCGGCTGAGGGGTGCATCCGGTCGAACCAGACGCGGATTCGGGCTCCTTCGACCGCGACGCGGATCTGGTTCCACACGCCGGGCACGACCTTGCAGTCGAGCTTTTCGAGGTCGAAGCTGGCCAACGGTTGCCAGTTGTTCTCGATCTTGCCCAAGTGAAGGGTTTTGGTGTCGAAACCGACGTAGTAGCCTCGCATTTCGTCGCTGCGCGGGCCGGGCTCGGTGGTGCGGAAGACCAGCCCGGCGTTTCCGCTGTCGCCTTTGAGCATCACGACGGCCTCGATCACATAGTCGGTCCAGGCCGTGTCGCCGACGATCATTTTGGCTGACGGTTCGAGATCCAACACGCCGCTGAAACCGCTGCCCGTGCCGCCGTACTTCTTCCAGCCGGGCCGTACGGTCTGTTGCGGGGCTTCGCGATCCTGGAAATCGTCGAAAAACATGGCCCGACGCTCGCCGGTCGTGTAGCGGCGGATCGCTTCGGCCTCGGCCAAGGAGACGGGCGTGGCGTCGGGCCACATCAGCCCGCACCAGGGCACGGTCGGCTCGGGTGTTCCGTCCTTGGTGCCCCAGTACCAGCGGCAGTTGGAGTTGCCCACCATCAGTTCCCAACAGAGATAGACGCCCGGGGCGGGTTTCTCGGCCGTGCGGCGATCTTGCAGCCAGTGGATCACCTCGACAGGCTCGGCGTTGCTGGGCCGCGGGGCGAACCATCGGGCCCCGGCCTCGGTGAACACGGTCCCCTTCTCGGGGTTCAGGTCGGCCTGCCGGTTCCAAGATTCCAGGTTGCTGCTGTAGTTGTGGGCGTCGACGATGTCAGTCTCGGGGCTATCGTCCCAGCAGGAGATGACCGGCTGGATCGGGTCGAGCTGCTTGGCCCAGGCGTATCCCTGCTTGCGGAGATTGGGCGTAAAGTCGCGCCGCATGCCCGGCTCGTTGAAGATTTCCCACCACAAAACGCGGTCATCCTCGCGATGCGGTCGGATGACGTCCTGGATGTAGGCCTTGAACTTCGGCAGATTCGCATCGGTCCGTTCAACGTCCTGAGGGCAAGCGGCCCAACGGCCGTTGTGACGGCCTTTGACCGGCGGCGGCGATTCGAGCGTCACACCCTCGTGGTTCCAACAGTCGTCGAAAAACGTGAAGCCCGGCCGAATGCCGTGCCGGTCGCAGATCACCAGGAACTGCTCGATCCGATCGAGAAATTCTTCCTTCTCGGCATCGTACGGGATGTTGTGCAGGTAGACCCGCAAGGTGGTGAGTCCGAAATACTTCTCGGCGGCGGCCAGTTCCTTGTCGATCACATCGGGCCGGAAGTCGTGCCAGAGCTGCACGGCATTGACGCAATAGGCGGGCGTGTAGTTCGACCCAACCCAGGTCGACGTGTCGTGCGGCTCGGCGCCCGATACGGCGGCGGCAAGCAGGGCGATGGCCATCAGCACGAGGGCGGCAATTCGGTAGTTGTTTCGCATGAAGAACCTCGGTTTCTAGTATGCAGCGGTCTGCGCAAGAATTTCGACATAACTCGTCTTCCCCTTTTTCCCCCTTTCCCTTTTTTCCTACCCCTTCTTCCTTCGTCAAATCCCAATCGGATACCGGCCATACTCCTGAATCGCCCCGATCATGGCCAAATAGTTGTCGTACGGCACATATTCGGGAATCGAGTTCGACGACCCACAGCAGAACCCTCCGCCGGGGGCGACCGTGCGGATGCGGAGCTTGACTTCCTCCTCGACCTCCTCGGGCGTGCCCAACGTGAGCGTCGAATCGAGGTTGATGTTTCCGCAGAGGCACAGCCGGTCGCCGTATTGCCGCTTCAATCGTTCGATATCCATGCTGGCCGGTTCGCAGGGGTGCAGGGCGTTGTAGCCGCATGCGATCAGGTCGTCGATCACGTCGTAGAGCCGCCCATCGGAGTGGTACAGGTAGGGCAACCCCTTGGCGAGGACCGGCCGGCCGATCCGCTCGTGCCAGGGGAAGATGTATTGGCGGAGGAATTTCGGGGCAACGATTGTCCCGCCCGTATGGCCCAGGTCGTCAGGCATCCGGATCGCACCGACGCAGTCGTACTGCAACACGTTCTCGACGACCCGCTGCTGAATGTGCCCCACCCGATCGATCACTCTGGCCACCAACGGATCGCCGACGGCCAGGGCCATACAAAAAGTCTCCAGCCCCATCAGCATCCACGGGGCCATGAAGATGTAGCCGACGTTCACCACCGCCATGGCCCCGTCGGGCAACAGCCGGCCAAGCTGATCGAGCGTGTCGTAGCTGTACGACGTATCCGGGTCGGGCCAGTCGAAACTGTCGAACGAAGCGTCGTCGTGAATCGCGCCTTCGCCCTCCTCGGCCCACATTCGCGTATTCTTGCCTTCCTGGTGGGGGTTGTACTGGGCCTCGAGCGGTTTCAACAGCGTCGTGTCGAGCTGCTTGGCACCCATGATGCCCTGCTTCTCGCCGCGAATCGTCTGCCGGAAACCGAGCGTCAACGGCACGAAGTCGTAGCCGGCCTTCATGCAGAACTCGACTTCATCGTCCAGACCGTCCATCGGTTTGCCGAGGAAACGGCTCTTGATGTCCTCGGCCACGGTCCCATCGAACTGTGGCACCCGACGGGGCTCGCCCTGGCAGAGCACGGCTTTTCTGAAGTTCGCGAAATCGGGCACTTGATTCTCCATAGGGGCCGACATGCTCGGGAACCTATGATCTTAGTCGAGTTGGGCCTGCTTTTCCAGCGTGTCTCTCATCGCCGTGCCGGCGACGGCTAAACGTGTCAGCGAGTCCAGCTACGGGATTCTTGCAACGACGGGACGAGCAAGGGGCTTGAACGCT
>JAZFUB010000356.1:0-15147 GCA_036447015.1 Thermoguttaceae bacterium
TGACCATGGAAGACGTGCTCGAGGAGATCGTCGGCGAAATCGTCGACGAATACGATAAGGATCTGGTCGACGGAATCCGCGAACTCGACGACGGGCTGTGCGAGGCGCTCGGGAAGATCCACATCGACGAGATCAACGAGCGGCTCGACCTTGAACTGCCCGACGACGGCGATTTCGACACCATCGGCGGGTTCGTCTTCAGCGAATTGGGCCATGTGCCGGTCGTCGGCGAAGAACTCGTTCGACATAACGTACGCATCACCGTCGTCGAGGCCACGCGACGCCGCATCGAACGCGTCCGCCTGGAGATCCTCGATCGCGATCCGTCTCGACAGGATACCAGTTAACTACTTCAGTCGAATCTCGACGAACGCCTTATCGCCGAACGGCGGTCCGGCCGGCAGGAGGATCCGGGTCGATCCCTTCCTGGGAATCAGCGCGAACAGTCCCTTCGCGTCGAGTGTCCGTCGGCCCAAAGGAACGTTCGCGAAACTGAAGTTTCCCTTCGCATCCGTCACGACCGAGCGTTTCGTGCCGCGCAGCGTTACCGTGACGTCTCGGACCGGGACGTCGACGGCGAAAACTCTCTTGACGACCCGTCCGGTGATCGTCGGCGTGAGATCGGGCGTCCCTCGCGGAAGGCGTACGCCCTGCCGGGCAGCCAGCGTGATCAGGGCCGCCTTGAAGTACTGGAATCGCTTCTGGAAGACCGGCTGTCGTCGGGCCCATTGAAACGTGCTTTCAACGAGCCGCCGAGAAAGCCGACCCTGTTCCACCAACGTGACCACGAACCGTATATAGGCCACCTCATTGTCGTCCGCCGTCCTCAGGCCCGCCTGGATCGTACCGGCATCCAAACGCGACGCCGCCTCCGCTGCCGTGTCCGGCCGGGACGCCAAGATCGCGACCAGGACGAATATCGTCAGAACCTTCCGTGGAAGTTTGTGCACCATGATCGGGCAACTCCGTGATTTCTCGCGTCTGCAAGCACCCACCCTACGTGTTCTCGCCTATCGAACGGGCCGCATGCTTGTATCCGATTCGGCCCGACCGTGCAAGAGCAGTGTGCAAGACATCCTGCCGTCCTTGATCCCTCCAATTTGTCCCTCCGATGCCCTACCGTCCGCTGGGTTATCCACGAATATTCGGGCCGCAGCCGTGGTTCTCCGCGACGACTACTCTTCCTCTTCCTCCTTGTGGAAGACGGCATGGCAATCCTCGCAACTGACCGCCAAGGGCTCCATGGCGGCTGCCACGGCCGCTTCGTCTTCGGCGTGTGCGGCGGCAACGACCGCACCGGCCGCTTGACGCATCTGGATCGAGAAGGCCTTCCACTGCTCGACCTGGTCGGGTGCCTCGGTCTCGTCGGCGTTGTCGAGCGTACAATGAGCGATTGCCGCGATCAGGGCCGCGTACTCGGCCGCCCTGTTGAGATCCCTCCTGATGTAGCGTTTCAAACTGGTGTTGACCAGCGGAACCTGCTTCATCAGTTCCGACATTGGGGCGACTTTCTCCCACTTCAACTCGCCCGCATCGCCGCTCGGCGATGCGGCAGCCGCCACGACAGCCGCCGTGGCTGCCCTGGCCGAGGCATAGTCGCTCGTCGCGGCCAATTGCTGGGCCGCCTCGAGCAACCCCGGAGCGGCCGCCTTGTATTGATTGTCCTCGTCGTGCAGTCCGAGTACCAACGCGAGGACGGCGATCGTGCTGGAATCCTTCGCGATCTTCTCCTGGTTCTCTGCATAGTCCTCCTCGGACTCGACCCATCTCGTCAGTTGACCCAGGTAGTACTCGACCCGTCCGGCGAGATCCGCCGCCGGGGCGAAGGACGAAATCTTCACGTCGCCGGACGCCGGCTCCGGTCCCGGTTCGGGCTCGACGATCGGGTCCGAGTCCGGCTCGGGCTCGACAACCGGTTCCGGCTCGGGATCGGGCTCCACGACCGGCTCCGGGTCCGGCTCGGGGTCCACGATTGGCTCCGGCTCGACAACGGGTTCCGGCTCGGGATCGCTCACCGTCCGGTCATCGGGCGCCGGCCCGCAGCCGGTTAGCGTGATACCACATGCCAATACAACGACCACGAGCATCGACGCGGCCAACCAACTGAACCGACTCACTGAACTCATGTGCTTCTCCTCGTAGAATGCAGGTAGGGGTGTAGGTAGGGGGGTAAGACATTGAACCATCCTCACGCCAGTTTCTCAGGTTCTCGTGATGCTGTCAAGAAAAGCACTCTACTAGGGGGTTCGCCACTATTTCAACGACCGATTGACGGGCCCCTTTGCCAAGAGACCCGTTGCGCATTACAATACGTCCCTTGAATTTCCTCGCTGGATAACCATAATGGCCAAGGCAACTTACAAAGACGCGGGCGTCGACCTGGACAAGTATCGCGAGGCCATGGCTCGGCTTCCGAGGCTGGTGGCTCGAACGCTCACCCCCCGTGTGATGCGGCTCGAAGCCGGTTTCGCCGGCCTGTTCCAGCTCGATTTCGCCAACCAGCTCTTTGCCCGCAACTACCAGGACCCCGTGCTGGTCTCGTGTACCGACGGCGTGGGCACGAAACTGAAAGTGGCCTCGCTGACCGGTGTGCACGATACGGTGGGTATCGACCTGGTGGCGATGAGCGTCAACGACGCGATCTGCTGCGGGGCCGAGCCGCTCTTCTTTCTCGACTACGTGGCCATGCCCGAGGACGATCCGCCGCTGTTGGAGCAGATCGTCGAGGGGATCACACGCGGTTGCCTGCAGAGCGACTGTGCCCTGCTCGGTGGCGAGACGGCCATCATGCCCGACCTGTACGCACCGGGGGACTACGATCTGGCCGGATTCTGCGTCGGTGTGGTCGATCGCAAACACGTGATCGACGGCTCGGCGATCGTGCCCGACGACGTGCTGATCGGCGTGGCTTCGTCGGGGTTGCACTCGAACGGCTTCAGCCTGGCTCGAAAGATCGTCTTCGACATTGCCGGACTTTCGATCGACGACCACATCGAGGAACTTCAGCAGACGGTCGGTCAGACCCTGATCGAGCCGACGCGGATTTACGTCCGGCCGGTCCGCCAGGTGTTGAGCAACTATCGCCGAAAGCACGTCGTTCACGGCATCGCCCATATCACGGGCGGAGGGCTGCACGAGAATATCGAGCGGATCTTGCCCGAGGGCGTGCAGGTCGTCATCCAGCGCGGCAGTTGGTCCATCCCGCCGGTCTTTACTTGGCTGCGGCGACTGGGCGAAGTCGACCAGGATGAAATGGACCGAGTCTTCAACATGGGGCTCGGGCTCGTGCTGATCATCAGTCCCTACTACGCCGATAGCATTCGCAGCCAATTGAAGCGCACCGGGCTGGAAAGCTGGGAGATCGGCCGCGCAAGGGAAGGACCACGTGGCGTGGCATGGGCATGTTAGCCGTTGGGCTTGCCCAACGTGGAAGCAGTGGAGTCCAATAAAGGGGACTGGCTCCGGGCCCGTCTGCGTAATCCGTCAGAAGAACGCTTCATCGCCCGGTGCCTGTCCCCTTTGTTGGACCGTGCGGGAATAACTTCCCGATTCAGTTCTTGGGTGTTGGCTTTGAGCTTTGAGCTTTGAGCTTTGAGCTTTGAGCTTTGAGCTTTGAGCTTTGAGCTTTGAGCTTTGAGCCTTGAGCCTTGAGCTTTGAGCTATGGACTTTCTCACTGCTCATAGCTCACTGCTCACTGCTCATTGCCAAATCGGGAAGTAATTCCTGTACGAGTTCTTAGTGGCCGCTATTGTTGAACGCGTCGAGCACTGCCCCAGCGTCGATCATGTTCTGACGATTGGGGTTCCCCGAGTTGGGCGTGACGCCTTGGGGCAGCCTGCCTCCGATACTTAGCAGCGCATCGGCCTCGGCGATCGTGTTCGTGATCGAGCTTCCGTCCACGCCGGCGGCCAAGTTCAGCTTGGCGGCAATCAGTTGATGGGCCAGAATGAGGCTCGCGTCGCCGCTCACCGAAGTCTTCAGCAGATCGATCAGTTCCCCTTTGCTATAGGTCTCATTGCCGAGCGTAAGCGAATCGACCGGCCAGGCGTCGGGCTTGTTTTTCCAGTAGCCCTGGGTCCGCGGATCATTGAGATCGCCTCCTCCGTCGTCGTCGTCATCGTCCCCATCGTCGTCGTCATCGTCGTCGCCCGGCTCGGGTGGAATGAACACTGCGATGCCCATCGCGTCGGTCATGTCCTCGAACCCGCTTCCCGCGGTGGCCGCGTTTCGCGAACTGATGCCGGTGTACCCGAGTTCCGAACCGGCCTTCGAGCCGGCCGACGCGCCGGAAGTTTGTGAATCTCCCGAGCCGCTGAAGGAAGTGACTCCGGCAATCAAAAGGGCCGTCAGAACGAACGACACCAACAGGAGATCCTTGGGCGAGACGAGCCCTTCTTGCTCGTTCCAGAGACGTTTGAGGATGTTCATCAGATAGGGTCCTGGTCAACGGGTCGGTATGGAGATGAGAGGTCGGGCGATCGTTCGACATTGTTTAGCAAGTCGCGTGCCGAGCGACCATGGTGGATCCTGTTGTCAGACGTTTTCGACGGACAAAACGCCATTTTCGACGTGATTGAAGCCCGAAAAGAATTGCCGAACGATTCGAGCCGGTACGGGCGTATTCTCGATCGGGCGATAACGATCGTTAGCGCAGACGTATCCGTCTGGATCGGATTTGGCCGACGACTCGCACCCGACGGCTTCATCTGGTACTTTGGTACCAACAAAGGGGACTGGCTCCGGGCTCGTTTGCGTGTCCCCCTAGAAAAACGGCGTGTCGCCCGGTGCCTGTCCCCTTTATTGGCGAGATCGTTCCGCGGGGCTAGTTTTCCCGCTGTCATACCATGTCCGGGGGAAGACAACGCCGGCGTGTTGGATTACACTGGATATCGGTGTGGTGACACCCATCGAACTCGAATCTCGAAAGGCCCGACCCATGCAACGTCAGATACCTGTCGTCTGGATCGTTCTCGTCCTCTGTCTTTCCCTATCGGCGGCAACGTCGGCTACGGCCAAAGACAAGAAGAGCAAGAAAGAAGAGGTCGGAGCCGAAGCAGTCGAAAAAAAGGCACCGCCGAAGAAACTCGACGTCGTGCAACTTCGGCTGCGAGGCAGTTATCCGGAGGGACCGACCTCGCTGGGCCTGTTCGGCGAGATGCAACCGTCGCTGGCCGCCACGATCCGGCAAATCGATCAGGCCGCCGAGGACAAAGACGTGGCCGCCTTGTGGTTGCAGATCGAAGGCATCGCCACCGGCCGTGGAAAGATCCACGAGCTACGATCGGCGATCACCCGATTCCGCAAGACCGACAAGCCGGTCTATGCCCAACTGACCTCCGCCGAGACGGGCTCCTATCTGCTGGCCGCCGCGTGCGACGAGATCGTCATGCCGCCGTCCGGCATGCTGATGGTGCCCGGCGTGCGTGCGGAGGTCACCTTCTACAAGGGGCTGTTGGATAAGCTGGGCGTCGAGTTCGACATGCTCCAGATGGGCAAGTACAAAGGTGCCGCCGAGCCGTACACCCGAACCGACATGAGCCCGTCGATGCGTGAAAGCCTCGAAGGCGTGCTCGACGACACGTACGAGAATCTGACGACCACGATTGCCGCCGATCGAAAACTGGACGTCGACAAAGTCAAGCAACTTCTCGACCGGGGCCTCTTCACCGCCGATGCCGCACAGAAGGCCGGGCTGGTCGACCAGGTTGCCTATGCGGATCTGTTCGAGAAGTCGCTGTTGAAAAAGCTCCAGGCCGACGAACTCAACCTGGTGACCAACTACCGCAAGAAGAAGGTTGACACCGACTTCTCGGGCATGAGCGGGATGTTCAAGTTCATGGAACTGATGATGGGCGGCTCGCCCAGCAAATCGGCCGGCACGAAGACGAAGATCGCCGTGGTCTACGCCGTCGGTCCGATTATGCTCGGAAAGAGTACGACCGACATGTTCGGTTCTCAAGCATTGGGATCCACCACGCTGATCGCCGCACTGCGCAAGGCGGCCGACGACCCGAAAGTGGCCGCCATCGTGCTGCGAATCGACAGCCCCGGCGGATCGGCCGTGGCCAGCGACCTGATCTGGCGTGAGACCGTGCGGATCGAGAAACCGATCATTGCCAGCATGGGCGACGTCGCCGGCAGCGGCGGCTACTACATCGCCATGGGGGCCGACAAAATCCTTGCCGAGCCGGGCACGCTCACCGGTTCGATCGGCGTGGTCGGCGGCAAGCTGGTCCTCGGCGGGCTCTACGACAAGCTGGGCATCACCACGGAAGTCATCAGCCGCGGCAAGAACAGCGGTTCGTTCTCCTCCAGCAGCCGTTTCACGCCCGAGGAGCGCAAGGCCTGGACGACCCTACTCGAAGAGACCTATCGCCAATTCGTCACCAAGGCCGCCGAAGGCCGCGGGCTGAAGTACGACGAGCTGGAAGCCCTGGCCCAAGGCCGCATCTACACGGGCCGCATGGCCGCCGCCAACGGCTTGATCGACGAACTTGGCACCCTGAAGGACGCCATCGCCGAAGCCAAAAAGGCCGCCAAGCTCGACCCCGACGAACCGGTCGAACTGCTGATTCTCCCGCGTCCAAAAACCATTTTCGAACAACTCTTCGGCGACCCGACAGCAACGTCCGCCGTCACGCCCGCAATCCTAACCAACCTCCAACCGGAGCTACTCCAGGCAGTCCGCAAAGCCAGTTCGATAAGGCAACTATTCACCGAGCCAACCCTGCTATGGATGCCGTATGACGTGGAGATAAAGTAGGTCAGGCTGTACCTGACAATCGGAGAGTACGTAGGCCGGATCGTGATCCGGCATTTGTGAAACGTGCGTGACACCACCGTTAGTTCGCGTAGAAAAAAGTGTTGCCCGATCATGATCGGGCCTACTAGCTTTCAAGGGGCGGTCGACGCTTTGCCGAAGGCGTCGTCCGCCGAGTTGGTAATCGGACACGACGCGCGGAACCCGCGGCCGCGGTCGGAGTAGGTCGGGTAATCGGCGTGGCGGAACGAGCTGCGCAACAAGGCCCGGCTCTGAGAGGCCCACATGCCGCCGCGCAATATCCGCGGACCACGCACGATGCCCGGCGATTCTCCCCGGTCGGGTCCCTGAGGATCGTCGGTCTCGGATTGCCGGTAATAGTCGGGGGCGTACCAATCCGCGCACCATTCCCAGACGTTTCCGTGCATGTCGTACAGGCCCCAAGCGTTGGCCCTCTTGCGACCGACCGGATGCGTCGTTACGCCCGCATTGCCCGCCCACCATGCGTAGTCTTCCAACTCGGCGACGCTATGGCCGAAACTGTATCGGGCCGTTGTGCCCGCGCGGCAGGCATATTCCCACTGGGCCTCGGTCGGCAACCGATAGTCGCGGCCGGCCGCCTTCTCTTCCGGCAACTCAGACAGGAGCCGGCAGAATGTCAGCGTATCGGTATAGGAGACCCGTTCGACGGGCGCATCGGAGCCGCCGGCCTTGAATCCGCTGGGATTGCTGCCCGTGACGCGCAGGTATTCCGCCTGGGTCACCTCGCAAAGCCCCAGGTAGAACGGCCGGGTGATCCTGACCCGGTGTCGCGGCGCTTCGGCCCGAATCTTGTTGGTATAAACCTCCCTCAGCCCGCGATTTTCGTCGGCCGCCAGCAGTTCGTCGATCTCCTCCTGGTCCGAACCCATGTCGAACTCGCCCGGCGGGATCAACACCAGGTTCATGCCGATCGAGTTGGTGATCATCAGCGGGATGTCCAGATACTCGGCCCACGCGAGTTGACACTGCCGTGCCCGTTGGGCACCCAACGGGTTGCCGAAACGGGTGCCGGCCATCTCCGGCGGCCCCGTTGTCTTCGGCGGCCCCGTTGTCTTCGGCGGCCCCGTCGTCTTCGGTGACCCTGTCGTCTTCGGCGGCCCTGTCGTCACGCGAGGCGTCTCTTCTTCCACTTCCACGACCTCCACATCGGCAACTTCGACGTTCGGATCGGGGGCCTTGACGGCCACGGGGTCGGGCGGTGCAATCCGTTCGATCAGCGTGGCAACCACGCTGGTCAGCCCGGCCAATTCGGTGATGATCAGCGAGCCGATCAGAACCAGAGACGACAGCCCGACCAGCGCGGCGATCGGACGTTCTCGGGATGACCGGGGTCGAGGCTTTTCGACAGGCGGGGGCTCCTCGACAAGCTGGGGCTCCTCGGCCGGGCGAGGCGGAACCTCCGCCGGCGGCCCAACGCGCTGTTCCTCGATAGCGTTCGGCGGTTCGGGAAGAGTTGCCGAAGAATCGTCGCCGGTCGATTGCTCGGATTGCACCGTCACGTTCGGCGTGTCGGCCGCTCGTCGAGGAGTTGGTAGTTCCTCGGCCGAGTCGAGTATGCCCTCGAACGGGTCGATCTCGTCGGGCCCCGCAACGACCAACTCCTCGACGACCGGCCGCGATGCCGATTCTCCCGCCTCTTGCAGAAACCCCATTTCCTCGTCGGCATCCAAGGGAATCTCGGTCTGCCGGACCAGCGCCTCGAACATCTCGCGACAGGCCGCACAATCCTCGATATGCTCGGCCAGAACCGTCTGTTCGTTCTCGGCAAGCGTGCCCAGCAGCATCGCCCGGAAACGGGACGCATCGGGACAGGATGGTTTGGAGCCCATTGGATTGCTCCGTTGCTTGGTTGTGCGGTGCGCGTCTGGGTAGTTATGGGTTCAGGGCGGCGAATGCTTAGTCCCTAAACCCGACCTGCCCCCGGACACGTTGCCGTCCGCGACGTCAGTTGAGACATCTGGATAGCGAGTTTCGTGACCACGAGTTGATTCAAACTGACGCCTTCCTCGGCCGCCTCTCGCTCCAGTGCGGCGTGTAGAGACCTTGGAAGACGCACCATGAACTTCCCGCTCTTCTTGGGAGTAGCCCCTTCAATCAGTCCCGTTTCATCCATGGCCGTTTCAAGAAGCTTGCGAATGGCCCCGTACTCCTTGGTCTTCAAGAACGCCTCTCGTTCCTCCCGAGTCGGATAGGCCTTCATGAGCAACCCATCCACCGGATTGAACAGAGCATTCGACAGGTCAGCCCAACTCTCAACCGAGGACGCAACGTCCCTGGCGGACTTGAGAATCTCTGAGGGTTTCTTGCTCATGACGAATCTCCCGTTGGTGGCCGAGGAGGAATGAAATGGATCATGCCGCCCGTACGTTCCAAGTACATCGACTCTTGTCCCAGTTTGCTTCCCAATTCTCCAACTGCTTGCTCCAGTTCAGGAACGTATTGCTCTTTCAAACCGATCCAGATTTGTAGCGAGTGGTCAATTTGTTTCTTCCCATCGGCCATTCGATACGCGCCTTCCACGGTTCCAGCTTCGGTAAAACCGCCGCCCAGCGCGAAAAGCTTCTCCTTGAAGTCGAGGATCACCTTCTTCAAGACTTCCCCTCCATCGTTGTAGTTCAACGGGATGAGCAGAACGAATTTGGGCAACGGTTCATCCATGACTGAGAATATCTCCTGCCATCAATGATACCATATATAGTATCATCGTCAAGCCTATTCTTCTTCGTGAGAAGAAACCACACTGTAAGGGGGGCATGCATAGTATACATGCTGCACGCTTGGCTGCAACGACCCGTGGGTGCGACTTTGTGTCGAAGGCGACTGGGTCAGAGTGGTGGACACAAAAGAACCAACTGAGTCCAGAGCCCACTCAGCCGGGAGCCACGCTCTCGCGCCAATCGCCCGACTTGCGGATCTCGGTCGATGAGACGTCTTCTCGGAACTGGTCGGCTGGGATCTCTCGGCAGATTCTTTGCAGCGGCTCGGGTAGGTCGAGGTCGCTTAGACGGACCAGACCTGTGCCCATGTTCCGGTCGAAGACCAGGAAACGGCAGCCTCGCTCGGCGATTCGCTCGATGGCTGCCCGGCATGCGGCCTGGTCGTCGCCGTAGTAGCGGGCGTTGGCGATCCGCCGAAGCGTGTCGACTCCGACGACGAACGTCGCGCCGGGGAAGAGATGCGATTTCTGCTCGAACGTGGCTGCCCGACTCAGCCATGCGGGCTGTTGCTCGGGAAACTGTGCCAGGCGGCGCTCGATTTCGAAGTAGTCCAGCGGCGGCTTGTCGACGTTGACGATCGAAATCTCCATCGCCACCGGTACCTCCAGCATCGCCTGGGCAATCTGGACCATGCGACGATGGCCGACGTGCATCGGGTTGAACGCGCCGGGGAAAATGGCATCGCTCGTCCGCCGTCCGATCGCGACCGTCTCGACCTTGCCCAGCAACAGGTCTTGCCACGGCTGCGGGGCGTCGGTGTGCGAATGGTCGATCTGTTCGCCTTCGACCAGATCGAGATCAAGCTGTTGCTCGACGTTGCAGGCCGTGGCCACGGTGTTGAGCACCATCCGGCCGACGAGTTCCTCCTCTTCGGCCCGACTGCGGTGTCCCTTTTCCAACTCCAGCGACCAGGCGGCCGTCAGCGAAGCGGTCTGCAATGCCACATGGACCCGATGCGGCCCCTTCTTCGGCCGATCGGAGACCAGGCTGGCCGTACAGCCGACACCGGCCAGGAGAGATTCGCCCGGATCGAGTCGGCGTGCCCGATGAAACGCCGCCACGGCCATGGCTCGGGCCGTCCGCGCGGCACAGAACTGGTCGGGCCGGCCACCGAGCCATTCGCTCATAGCCCGTTCTGAGTAGGGGGCAATCGCTTCGAGCACCGTGCGAGTGGCACCCGGCACCTCGAGCAATTGGCCGATGGCTTGGCTTCCACCACCCGAAAGTGCTAGAACAACCTTTTCCGGCGTTTCGTGAATTTCAGCGACAAGTTTTTCGACGGATTCAGCCATATTGATCAGGGGCAAGTGTATCCGTAGTTTCGCTGGGGGCCAAGACGACTTTCTTCGGAGGAATTCGTCGTGAGGGATGTCCATGCGCTATTTTCTGAAAAGCCAGCCAAGAATGTCCGGGGTACGGCGAAATACCCTTCGGGCCGAGGGCAGGTCGACATGAGACCGCCCATGGCAATCGGAAATCACGGGACATCCCACTCACCACTCGTTTTAACCGGAGGTTACGATCATGGTCAAGAAAGTCATCCTCATCGCCGGCGGAGCCACCTTGTTGGGGGCCGTATTGGTTGGCAGCAACGCGGTCAGCTACATCAGCACATCGGCCGGCTACATGACCGATTCGGTCCGCAATGCGGTGCCGATCGAGTTCGAGATCGAACGTGCACGCGGCATGATTCGGGACCTGGTGCCCGAAGTTCGCAAGAACATGTACGTGATTGCCAAGGAAGAGGTCGAGGTGAAACGGCTCGAAGGGCAGATCACCAAGGCCCAGGAGGCGATCGAGAAGGACAAGGACGGTCTGATGCGGCTGAAATCCGATTTGGCGACCGGAGAGGACGTGTTCAAGTATGCCGGCCGCAGCTACACGGCCGACCAGGTCCGCGTCGATCTGGCCAATCGTTTCGAGCGGTTCAAGACGGGCGACGCCACGCTGGCCAGTCTGCAGCAGATCCACAGCGCGAGGCTGAGAAGTCTCGACGCGGCCCGGCAGAAGCTCGAAGGCATGCTGACGCAGAAACGCCAGTTGCAGGTCGAGGTCGAGAACCTGGATGCCCGGCTGCGGATGATCGCGGCCGCCAAGACGACCAGCGAGTTCCAGTTCGACGACAGTCGATTGGGTCGGGCCAAGGAGTTGATCTCCAGCCTACAAACCCGGCTCGACGTGGCCGACAGCCTGATCCAGGCCGAAACCAGTTTCTGCGACGAGATCCCCCTGGACCGCGCCGCACCGGAGGACATCGTCGACCAGGTGACCGAGTATTTCGGTGCTCCGACGTCCGAGGATGCTCTGGCACCGGAGATCGAAGCGATCGCAGCGGACTAGCAGTCAGCCGTAGGGTGGGCACCGCCCACCAAAACTTGGTTGACGTGTTCCTCTTGGTTTTTGGTGGGCAGTGCCCACCCTACGTTTTCAACAGACTACTAGCCTCGAACCAAGACACCCGATACCATGTTCAGGTTGACCACGAAATGCCGGGAACCGATACCGATGGACTGCCACGCAGCACAACCGACCGACAAATTCATGTTGTGGGTGGATGCCGTGGGCGGTTTCTTGGTCTGTGGGGCCAACGAGGTGACGCTGGGACAACCGGTTCGTTGCTCATCGGTCGACATTCCGATCCTGGGCGACATCTCCAGCCGCCATGCCTCGATCCGACGCGACGGCGAAGGGTATGTGATCGAAGCGATGCGAGACGTCTGGGTCGACGGCCGGCCGGTGGATCGGACGGCCCTGTTGGGCGATGGAAACGACATCACCTTGGGACGGGGAGTCCGGCTGAGTTTTCGACGGCCGCATGCCCTGAGTGCGACGGTGCGGCTCGATGTGGTCAGCCGCCATCGCACCGAACCGCCGACGGACGGCATCCTGCTGATGGCCGATTCGTGCATCCTGGGCCCCGGTCCCCACTGCCACGTGGTTTGCCGCGACTGGCCGCACGAAGTGATCCTCTATCGCCATGGCGAAGATCTCTTCTGCCGCGTTGGGGGGGCGAAGCGGGCCGAAATGCACGAGATCGAGCCACTAGAAATTGATGGGCAACTTTGCAAAGGGCAGGGACGGATCACACGAAACTCGCACATAAGGGGTAAGGGCTTTTCGCTTAGCTTGGAGGAACTCGCCCCATAAGACGGTAATCCCGGGACATCCCGTGTGAAACTGCACTCTGGGAATGAATCGGGTGTCCGTGATAGAATAAGGGGACGGACCCATGCACGAACAGGTAACTACGGTGAAACCCAACGGTAACGAATCTCTGGAGTTTTCGGCCGCCGAACTCGGCGAACCGGGCGGACCCGGCGAGTCGGCGCCGTCGAAGCGCCCGACAGCCGGATTCGTCCACCCCGGCGGCTCCAGGCCGTTGGACGGCTATACGATCAAACGGGGAGTCGGCCACGGCGGCTTCGGAGAAATCTACTATGCCATCAGCGATGCGGGCAAGGAGGTCGCGCTGAAGCTGATCCGTCGCAACCTCGACATCGAATTGCGCGGGATCCGGCACTGTCTGAATCTGAAGCATCCGAATCTGTTGTCCCTCTACGACATCCGGCAGGACGACCAGGGCGATACGTGGGTCGTGATGGAATACGTCGCCGGTGGTTGCCTCGCAGACGCCATGGCGTCGCATCCCGACGGCATGCCGATCGACGAGACGCTTCGTTGGTTCCATGGGTCGGCCGCCGGAATCGCCTGTCTGCACGATCGGGGAATCGTCCACCGCGACGTCAAGCCGGGCAATCTCTTCTGCGACGAAGGGGTCATCAAGGTCGGCGACTACGGGTTGTCGAAGTTCGTCTCGTGCAGCCATCGCAGCGGGCAGACCGAGAGCGTCGGGACAGTCCACTACATGGCGCCCGAGGTGGCCAACGGCCGCTACGGCAAAGAGATCGACATCTATGCCCTGGGCATCCTGCTCTACGAAATGCTGACCGGACACGTGCCGTTCGAGGGCGAAAGCGTCGGCGAGATCCTGATGAAGCATCTCACGGCCAAGCCCGACGTCTCGATGCTGGCCCAGCCGTATCGCAACGTGGTCGCCAAGGCGCTCGAGAAGGATCCCGCCGAGCGGTTCGACTCGGTCGCCCAAATGGCGGCCGCACTGCCACATCCGTCGCCGAGTGACTCGGGACCCGGTTTCGTCCCCGGCATGGGACCGCTGCCGGGAGAGCCGGGCGGCGGACAGGCCGGCAACCCGGCGTCCGAGGATTTCGTCGATGCGGAAACGGTCGAAGTCCATGCAGTCGATGAAGAACCGATCGAAAAGGCCGTTCGCGACGGATGCCGCAAGCTCCAGGCCGCCTGGGACGACGCCGACCTGCCCACTCCGGTCAAGGTGGCCATCCTCGTCGTCGGCTCGCTCATCGTGCTGGCCAACACCGCGTTGGTACCGCTGTTCGTGATGCTGCTGATCCTCTACGGCCTCTACCGAATCGTACGGATGCTGGTCCTGCAGAATCAGCCGTCGAGCAGGCCAAACATGGGCACCAGCGGACCGGCGGCTGCTACGCACCGGCGCCGACCCGTGCCGCATCATCTGCCGGGACACCGCAAGACTCAGCCCTATGTCGGACGCAAAAAAACACCGGCGCCGGCCGAAAAGGCCAAAGTCGCGATGGTCGTTCCGTCGCCACGCGATCGACTGACCGAACTGATCGGTTCGATGCTCGTCGGGGCGCTGGTCGCTGTGGCCATGTGCGTGGTGATGGTCATGCTCTGCAGTGTCTATCGCGGAGTCACCCCTCAGCCCGAGCAGTGTGCCTGGTTGGTGCTGATGAGCATCCTCGGCACCTGGGCAGTGATGGTTCCCTCGAAGTTTTGGGAAGGCACGCGCGGCGAGCCGATGCTACGCCGGTTCATCATGATGGTCATGGGCTTGGGGCTCGGTGCGGTTGCTTGCCTGACGGCCGACGTGTTGATGGTCGATTTGCCGTATGTCCCGCTCGACTTGCAAATCGGGCCCAACTACGAACTGCCGTCAAGTTTCTACGCAGCCGGTCGGCCGTTGATGATGGCCTATCTGGCCTGTTTCGGCACGCTGTTCCTGTTGCTCAGGTGGTGGCGTCAGGCCAATCCGATGCGCCGAACGCGGCTGAGCATTCTCTGGGCATTGCCGTTGACGATCCTGGCCGCCACCGCCGTGGCCACCGTCTGGCATTTCCCCCAACCCTGGCTGCCGATGGTTGCCGGAACGATTGCGGTGGCCGTCCAGTTGGCAACCCCCTGGGTACACCCACGCAATCGGCCGCGAGCGTAAGAAACGAATCATCGAGGGATAGAAAGGATGGTGGAAGGCATGGCAGTAAACTTCGCAGCATTTTGGATCGTGCTGGCGGTCGTCGGCCTGTTGCTGCTCGGCGGCCTCGTGGCGATCATCGCGCTGTTGATCAATCCGAAAACCCGCGTGGCCGGAATCGTCCTGCTGGCGATTGTCGTGCTGGCAGTCGTTCTGGTCGGCGGAGCCGGTCTCTACCTCATGCTGGATGCTCCTGTGCCGGCGCCACAGGCAATGGCCGTCGGACTGGCTTACCCACTCACCTTTCACACAGGCTAGAATGGCCTGATGGAGATGTCGCCCATGCAAGCAAACTCGGCACTGCTGCTCTCGCCGC
>JAZFUB010000357.1:0-5405 GCA_036447015.1 Thermoguttaceae bacterium
CCTTCTCGTACGCCGCGAGCAGGGCCGAGGTGCTGACGTGCGTGTAGATCTGTGTCGTTACCAGGCTCTTGTGGCCGAGTAGCTCCTGGACGCTGCGGATGTCGGCGCCGCGGTCCAACAGATGGGTGGCGAAACTGTGGCGTAGCGAATGGGGCGTTGTGCGATTGTCCAGACCGCTCAGTTTCAGATATTTTTCCAGCATGCGGCCGATACTGCGCGTCGTGATCCGCCGACCGAACCGGTTGACGAACACCGGCGACTCGGGACCTTCCGGTTCGCGTGGATGAAGTTCTCGGACACGCAGCCAGCGCCGCAACGCCCGGGTGGCGTACGAACCGATCGGGGCCAGGCGTTCCTTGCGTCCCTTGCCGCGCACGCGAAGGATGCCGGCCGCGAAATCCAAGTCGCCGTCGCTGAGGCCGACCAACTCGCTCACCCGCAAACCGGCCGAGTACGTCGTCTCCAGCACGGCCCGATCGCGCAACCCCAGCGGCTCGTCGGCCGGGGGCGACTGGAACAAACGCCCGAGATCCTCGCCCGAGAGGAAATGCGGCAACGAACGTCCCCGACGCGGGTTGCGCAGCGGTTTGGCCGGGTTGGTCTTGGTCCAACCTTCGCGCTGGCCGAAACGAAAGAAGCTGCGCATCGAGGCCAGCCGCCGGGCAATCGTCGCCTTGGCGTAGCCCGACTCGTGCAACGCCGACACGTAGCCACGCAGATCGAGCACGGTGATCTGGCCGGGGGCCGGGCAGACGTCGTCGCGGGCTTCGGTCAGATACTCGGCCAGAAAGGTGAGGTCCTCGCGGTAGCTCTTCTCGGTCAACTGAGAAGCATTGCGCTCGACGCGCATGTACTGCAAGAAACGACCGATTGCGGTGTGCATTCGAGCAACCGATTACCGTTTGGGCGATTAGCAGAATTCGTCGGTATCGGACGGCAACGGCAGATCGAAGCGAGAGTTCGCCACGTGCTTCTGGCTCTCCTGGCGGATCTTCTGACTCAGCACGGCCGCATCGTACCAGGTGAAGCTCAACTCCGGATTCGACGCATAACGCCCGAGCGTGCGCAGCGTTTCCGCCCGGCTCGAATCGTCGTACAGGAAGACGTAACGTTCCGAACCCTTCACCAACGCCAATACATTGATGTCTTGACCCACAGCGGTTTTCTCCTGAAGCGGCGTGTGCAACGCGTCGGGCAGGTGACCGTGCCACGGGCCCGCTCGCGTCGGGCCCCGCAACGTCCTCTTTTCTTATCGGATGGTTGGCCACCGCCACACCACTCGCGTTTCGCCAACGCCGCCCCGGGCGCTGAGTGTTTCGGCAATGTGCATATGGCAACAGAACCGAATAAAATCGCTGCTGCGTTGGAGATAAGCCTGCCACCCCCCGAATCGGGCTTCGTCGCGGAAGTAATAGTAACTGGCCAACGCCTCGGTGAATTCCATGTCGTTGCCGTTGTAGATCCGCGTGTGGCTGATGACCGGTTCGACCGTGGCCTGGGCCGTGGGCGGGCCGACGCGCGGCGGCGGGGGAATGAATCCCCGGGCATCCGGCCAATTGGGGGGCATTCCAACCGGCGGCACACCACCGGGCTGCGCCAAATCGCCGGGATTCGTCGGTGAGAATTCCTCTGCCACGCCACCGCCGGCCGGACCACCGCCGATGACCTCTCCATCGCCCGCACTCCCGTCGCCCGGCTCCCCGTTCTGTGTGACATACTGCACCGGTTCCACGCCTTCATCCCAGTCGGGACCTTGCCACTCGTCCTCCTTTTCCGGTTCCGGCGTTACCTGCAGGGGTTTGGGGACATCGATTTCCGGCACAAATCGTTCGTATGGCGGGGTTTGCGTCACAAGCTGTTCCTTGGCCAGGGCCATTTCCGCCTCGAAAACCAACGGGGCCGGTATGAATTCCTCCTCGGGCGTTCCCCAAGGCAGACCATAGCCGGGCGGGATGGGGTGGAAACTGGGGTTCGCCGCGTACCACAGCACCTTCATGCCCATCCGAGGCGGATAGTAAGGGTCGTAATCGGTCACCACCCCAACGACCAAAACGTCGACATCGAGCAACTGGGCCAACTGTCGAGCGTCGGCCGGGCCGGTCAGATCGATGTTGTACGCCTCCATGGCAGCTTTTACCGTACCGACCGGTGTCACCTCGAATCCGGGGATCGACTGCAACTCGTTGTAATAGGCAAGTGCCACCTCTGAGCCGTTGAGCGTGGCCTCTTCGCTCAGATTGAAAAACGGCGCAACGGCCACCTTCGAGAGCTGTGGAAAAGGGTTGTGGAACGTCGGCTGATGGGCAATCTCGGGCAGCACCGAACAGCCGGTCGAAAGCAGGCACCCGAGCAGGAGTGAGTAGCGTAACATCTGTCTTAACAACCACTTATGAAGAAGGACCCCCCCTCTTCAACGCTCCCCGACATGGCAACACGCCGCGCGCACACCCGCCGAAGAGCCTGGCATCGTCCGTTTCATCGGCAAAGTCACCGCAAATACTCCAGGCTAAACCCGAGATTTCGTCAGAATCCCGTCGGGCTTGAAGTAACTCGGGATGATGCGAGAATGAGGCAGGAGGAAGTTGCATCGCCATCGTGGTTTAGCGGCCGGGCTTGCCCGGCGCGTTTTTTGACTGCTCTGGTCGGCAAAAAACGCCGGGCAAGCCCGGCCGCTAAACTACGATGGCGTACCAAACCGTAAGTCTTTATGTTCTGGATTCCCGGATCGAAGATGGCACCTAACCCGCATCAACTTCCCCGAAACCCGACTCGATCGGTGCGCATCGGCACCGCGACGATCGGCGCCGGCCACCCGATCATGGTGCAAAGCATGTGCGCCACGAAGACGGTCGACGTCGAAGCGACCGTCGCGCAGGTGAACCACTTGGCCGGCGCGGGTGCCGGCGTGGTGCGGATTGCGGTCGACACACGGCAGGACGCCGACGCGCTGGCCGAGATCCGGCGGCAGACCGATGCCAATCTGTCGGTCGACTTGCAGGAGCACTATCGCCTGGCCGCGGACGTGGCCCCACTGGTCGACAAGATTCGCTACAACCCGGGCCATCTGTTCCATCACGAGCGCGATCGGCCATGGCAGGAGAAGGTCGAGTTTCTGGCCAACGTGGCCGGCGAGCACGATTGCGCGATCCGCGTGGGTGTGAATTGCGGCTCGGTCGATCCGGCCAAGCGAAAAAAGTTCGCCGAGGGCGACTCGATCGGTCCGATGCTCGAAAGTGCGTTGGAGCACTGCGAGTTGCTCGACCGGATCGGCTTCACGCAATACTGCGTCTCGCTGAAGGATTCCGATCCGGCCAACGTGATCGAGGTCAACCGCCGGTTCGTACTCGAACGGCCCGACGTGCCGTTGCACCTGGGCGTGACCGAGGCGGGCATGCCGCCGGAGGGGATCGTCAAAACACGCCGCGCGTTGGGCCATTTGCTGTGCCGCGGCATCGGCGATACGATCCGCGTTTCGTTGACCGTCCCCTCGGCCGAGAAAGACCAAGAGATCGACGCCGGCCGACAGATTCTCGAGGACGTGGCCGCCGGTCGAGTTCACGACGACGCAGACTCGGACGAGCAAGGGCTGGACATCATCAGTTGCCCCAGTTGTTCGCGGGTCGAGAACGAAGCGTTCATCGAACTGGCCCAAAAGGTTCGCCAGGCCACCCGTTACGCGGCCGAATATCCGATCACGATCGCCGTGATGGGGTGCCGCGTAAACGGCCCGGGCGAAACGGACGACGCCGACCTGGGCCTATGGTGCGGCCCAAGCTTTGTCAATCTCAAACGCAACGGCACGAAGCTAGGCGCCTTTTCCTACGACGAGATCCTCCCGCGGATGAAGGAAGAGCTTGATATCCTGATCGCGGAGCGGACGTAGCTACGCCGTCTGCAACTTCGCCGCGGTTAGCGTGTTGTGCAACAGCATGGTGATGGTCATCGGTCCCACGCCGCCGGGGACGGGGGTGATTTGGCCGGCCACTTCCTTGACCGCGTCGAAGTCGACGTCGCCGACCAGGCCGTCGTCGGTGCGGTTGATGCCGACGTCGATCACGACGGCTCCCGGCTTGACCATGTCGGCGGTAACGAATTTCGGCACGCCCATGGCCACGATCAGGATATCGGCCGCGGAGGTCACTGCCGCCAAATCGCGTGTTCGGCTGTGACAGATCGTGACGGTGGCGTTCGCGCCCTTGGCCTTTTGTACGAGCATGGCCGCCATCGGCTTGCCCACGATGTCGCTGCGCCCCAGGACGACGACGTTGGCGCCCGAGGTCTCGACGCCTTTGCGGATCAACATCTGTTGGATGCCGTGCGGCGTGCAGGGCTGGTACCGGGGCCGGCCTTGCGAGCTCAGGCCGACGTTTTCCGGATGAAACGCGTCGACGTCCTTCAGCGGGCTGACCGCATCGAGTACGCGTAGCTCGTCGATCGCCCCCGGCAGCGGCAGTTGGACCAGGATACCGTGGACTTCGGGGTCGTTGTTGAGTTGGTCGATCAGTGCCAGCAGTTCTTCGGTGGTGGTCTCGGCCGGGGGCCTGTGCATTTGGCTCTTGATACCGGCTTTTTCGCAGCCTTTCTGCTTATTGCGAACGTAGACCTGGCTGGCCGGATCGTCGCCCACGAGCACGGCCGCCAGACAGGGCGTCACGCCGCTTTGCTCAGTGAATTGGGCCACCTGCTGGGCCACCTCGGCTCGAATTTCTTTCGACAGGGCTTTGCCATCGAGAATCGCAGCGGTCATCAGCTTCTCTCCACGCGAAATCGGGGGATCGGAACAGTCATCGGGAATCGACGATTAAGACGTCATTCTAGCAGGTCGGCTACCCGGGGCTAGGGGGGGGCAGGATTGCCGATTGTGACGTGGGAAACCGTAGTGAGCGGCTCATCAAAACGGCACCGCACGAATCGAGCTGAAAACGCCTTGACACGCCCCGGGTGTTTCGATACTTTCCCCCAATTCATTTCTGCGAACTGTGGATCTACCAGCGTCCCGCTGCTGAATTCCAATCCCTCGCGAGGAGATGGTTTCATGAAACGCCGATTGTTTGCTCTTACGGTCATGATTCTCGCGGTTGCCGGCTGCCAAGATCGCCGTTTCATCAGATCGCATAGTACCCCGAGCGGCATCGAATCGGGCATACCGACTGAATCGGTCAAGGGCTTCGCCAAGGACCGCGGCATCTCGGAAAAGGAGGCCATCGAATACTTCCGCAACGGTCAGACGTTCCCCCAAAATTCGCAGCAGATCGCCACCGATCCGCCCATCGGCGGCAGTGCGACAAGAACCGGCACAGCAGCGTTGGACTCGGACGCCGATCCGCTGGGCGAAGCAACCGCGTCGGACGCCTCGCCGGGATCGCTCGAGCCGCCTCAGAGCGACCTCGGTTCCAGCATGATCC
>JAZFUB010000358.1:0-5541 GCA_036447015.1 Thermoguttaceae bacterium
ACCTGCACATGCCCGACGATGCGGCTACCCCGCTTGACCAGCAACCGGTCGTTCGGTTCGTAGAAGGGATCATCCAGCGAGGCTCGGAACTCACGCCGCGAGAGACCTTCGAAGACCGTTTTCAGGAAATAGTATGCCGACATGTGGTCGGCGCCCGTGGCATGGACCACGGTCGTCCGAAGACGCCGGCCTCGCGTCTTCGGCCGGGCTGATGTTGTCTTCGGCCGGGCCGGGGTTGCCGATAAGGATGCCTCTTCGCTCATCGGAGCGAATCCTTTCTTCGAAGTGCGGGACGATCCATCACCAGCGGCAAAACGAGCGAGCAGATATCAAGGGAGCAGAGGTGTCGCTGACCTGGCACCTATCAAACCACTTTCAGGAGATCTTGGGAAGTAGTGCGTCCAAGAAATTTCGAAAAGTTTTCTCCGGGTACAGACAGAAGCCGTATTCGCGCCGCCCCAACACGTCCTCGACACGCAAGGCCCGAGCCGTCTCCTCCTGCCGCCGCAAGAGTTCCTCTCGCTGGGTGGCTACCCATGGCTGCAACGCCTCGTTGAGCTGCCGAATCCGGCCATATCGGGTCCGCGCGTTTTCGGCAGTTTGCGGTGTGCGGATCCAGTGACGCTTGGCCTCGATCAGTTCAGATAAGCTAGCGTCCGTTCCCAGAGGCGACTGAGACGGGTCCGCAAAACACTCGGGATGATAGGTCAACCGGCGCAATTGCTGCCGGATCGCCCGGGCGTCTGCCGGGGTCGTTCGCCGGCGTGCAATGGGCCGGCGTGCAATGGGCAGGTGCAGTGTTGCGGAAACTACCATGAAATCGGGTGGAACCAGGCCGAAAAACCGCCCGATCAATAGATCGGTCACCTGGTCGTATTTCGCCCCACCGATGCCGTGGATGAACAGGTCGCCCAGCACGAGCCGTGCCCAAAGCGTGGTAATCAGGGCCCGAGAGCGGATCTTCACGCCTCGGTGGTTCGTCTCATCGGCAGCCAATTCCATCAACCGCTCGACCGCTCGGGTGGCGTCGCCGTCGGCAGTAAGTGGTAGGTCGAACTGTATGTTGCGCCGGTCGGACAGCACGAGCCGATCGCCTGCTGATCGGACGAACAGCGCACGGCGATGCGGATCCTCGGACGTCCAGACCCAGAATGGTGCCTCGAACCACTCGCCCAGCACAACCAGATCGGGGACCGGGTGGGCCGTGCTGCGAATCCGATGGACCCGACGGTACTCGCGAACCGACCGGTTGTAAGCATCCGAAAACCGCGGAAGCTGTGCCAACAGGTGGGCAACGAACCGGCAAAACGACGCCGTCCGACAGATGCGGCTCTGCGGGACCTGCAACGTCTGCGAGCCCCATCGGGCCTCCAACTGATCCCGAGCCTGGGCCAGACACGAACCGAGATTCTCCGTCTGCTCGGCCCGGTGCCGGACCATGGGCCAATAGGTGTTGATCAACGGATCGGGAACCAGGCCGGCGACCTGCTCGGCCACATGCCGGCCGAACCGGGCAAACTGCTCGCGGTCGACGATCCGACGTTCTTCATAAGGCACCCGAGGCTCCGACCGATCCAGCCCGATCGAGACGGCCCGGGGCTCGGCCGGCGTGCCGGTGGGCAATCGTACCAACGTGCTCTTGACCGTATCGCTATCGATCAGCAAATTGACGGCGACCGCCCCCTGCCGGCAGGCAACATGATCCAACACGAAATTCTTCAGCCAGACGCCCGGATGAAAAAGCTGCGGCTGATGACCGGCCAGAAAGATCGGGCCGGACCGGTCGGACAGCGCAGAAATATCGCGATAGGCCGATGTCCACCGTACGGCTTCGGCCAACAGTTCGTCGCGTGCCTGTCTGGAAAGTTCCCTCAGCGAGACGCCCTGGACGTCGTAATCTCGCTCGGCGGCAAGCCGTACGTTCGCATCGACCATGGCACTGACCGCGTCGAGCGAAGGCTCGATCAGGGCCGTGCGATCCCCGCGCGGCGCGCGGAGCCGACGGTACTCGAGTTGCCTCGGGCGGATGGTCATGGGGAGAGTCGCCCGTTGAAGCCCAAACACGCAGTCCATCAGTCGTTCAGCACTACCGGCTCGGCCGCCAGACTCGCCTCGAGCACCTGCCGATAGGTGGCCAGCCGCGTGTCGGCCTGATCCAACGCACCGCCGAAGGACCGATCCTCGTCGAGATAAATCAACGGCACCGGCAACTCGATGATCCGCAGCCCCCGTTGTGCGGCCCGAACCCAAAACTCCAACGGCATGGCGTAACCCCGCTCGGTCAAACGCAGATCGGCCAGTGCGGCCGTGCGATAGGCCTTGAACCCGCAAAAAGCGTCGGTCAACTGCAGGCCCAACCGGCGGTTGAGTTCCTCGGTCAGGATCCGATTGATCCGTCGTCGGTCCTCCGGCGGGCGGCTATCGCCGGGAAACGGCTTCAAATAGCGGCTGCCCGAGACGATGTCGACGTCGCGACAGGCTTCGACGAACTGCGGAATTCGCTGCGGCTGATGCTGCCCGTCGCAATCGATCGTCACGAGCACATCGTAGGCATGCCGCCCGGCAAAGTCGAACGCCGACTGCAACGCCGCCCCATAGCCCCGATTGACCCGATGCGTCACCACATGAACATCATCCCGCCCCGCGAGAATCCGGGCCGTCCCGTCGTTCGAGCCATCGTCGACGACCAGAACCTCGTCGCTATAGCGCAGGGCCTCATCGAGAACCCCCGCCACATGGGTAGATTCATTGTAAACCGGCAGTGCAGTCAAAGTTCGGCAAGTCATGCCTGTATTCTAGAACTAAGGGGGGGTGGGGAAAAGGGGGGAGGAGAAAATGACCGCCGCAGACCGTATTTTCGGGGGCCCTGAATCGTTCGTTGTCATGCGACTACTTCCCTCGCGTCAAAGCCCCGAACAGTTCGACGATCTTCTGCATCGTCTCGGGCTCGGGCATTGGGAGCTTCAGGTAGGACTGACCTGTTTGCTCGTCGCGCGTGACGAGCCCGCCGGGTAGGCCGCTGCCGGTGGTTGATTCCGGGCCGGATTTGCCGGTGCCGAGTGCTTGGCCGAGTTTCTCGACCAGCGACATGCCGGCCGTGAGCACGTCGTTCCAGGCCTGTTCGGGCGCGACCGGTTGCGGGACGGTCGGCGTTGCGGCTTCGGGTGGCTCGGCGGTGGCGACCATTTCGCTTTGTCCGGCCGTTGTTTCCGGGATGCCGCCGGTTGCCTTTTCGACCGATTCCATGAACCGTTTCAGCCGTGGTCCGCCGAGGAACACTTCGTCCTGTCCGTCGTCGAGCACACCGCCGGCCAGGGCACTTTTGAACGCCAGCAGACCGAGCATGCCTTCTTCGATCGTGTTCTTGGCGATGAAATGGATCACCCGGACCGGGTTCTTTTGACCCAACCGATGCACGCGGCCGATCCGTTGCTCCAGGACGGCCGGGTTCCACGGTTGATCGAGGTTGACCACGGCCGAGGCGTTTTGCAGGTTCAATCCCACGCCGCCCGCGTCGGTCGAGAGGAACAGCCGGCAGGCCGGGTCCTGCTTGAATCGCTGAATCAGCCCTTGGCGTTTGGGACCGGGTACGCCGCCGTGGAACAGCACGTGGTCCCATTTGCGTGCTTCCAATCGCCGGACTACCAACTCGTGCATTCGCACCCATTGGCTGAAAACGACGACCTTGGCCTCCGGCTCCTCGAAGATCTCGGCCAACAGGTCGATCACCTCGTCGGCCTTCACGCCATGGTCCGTTTTCTTGTCGAGCAGATAGGTGCTGTTGCACGACATCCGCATCGCTTGCAACGCGATCAGCATCCGCCGCTGATCGGACTCGCGAAGGAACCCGTACCGGCGCCATTTATGCACGATCCGGGCGACGATCTCCCGATTCTCTTCGTGGTGGTCCATCTGCTGCGGGGTCATCGGCACGAAGAACCGTTTTTCCAATCGCTCGGGCAGATCCTTCAACACCTTGTCTTTCGTCCGTCGGATGAGGATCGGCTCGAGCGTTTTGGAGATGTTGTTGAGGTTGCGGTAACCGACGACGCGGCCCGTCTCGTCGACGTGTTGATGCTCGGCCAGGAAGCGGAACATGGGCCCCAGGCGATGGCGGTCGACGAACTCGACGATCGAATGCAACTCTTCCAGCCGGTTTTCCAGCGGCGTGCCGGTCAGCACCATGGCGTATTCCGACTCCAGCCGTTTGACGCTCTGGGCGGTTCGCGTTTTCCAGTTCTTGATCCGCTGGGCCTCGTCCAGAATGATCAAATCCGGCTGCCAGCGTTCGATCGCCGCAAAGTCGCGGTGGATGACGTCGTAGTTGGTGATTTTGTAGAACGACTCCTGGGCATACATGGCCGCCCGCCGCGGCAGCAGCCCCTCGACGACCTGGGCGTCGCGGTCGGAGAACTTTTCGATCTCCTGCTTCCATTGGTGCTTCAACGACGTGGGGGCGACGACCAGCACGCGTTCGATGCCGGCCTCTCGGACAAGGATCTCGGCGGCCGCGATGGCCTGGATCGTCTTGCCCAGGCCCATGTCGTCGGCCATCAGGCAACGACCGGCCGCAGCGGCGAACAGCGCGCCGGTCTTCTGATACGGATAGAGCGAGAGCTTCAGCAACTTCCTCATGGCCGCGTTGCCGCCCCGGCCGGTGAACGTTTTGGCGACCTGCTGCTGAAGCCGTTCTCTGTCACGAATCTGGGCGATAAACTGCAAGGCATCCTCGTAGCAGCGACACTCGTGCTTGCCCGCGGTGACTCGTTTGAGAAAGAGATGGAATTTCGCGAAACCGTCCGGCTTCAGTCGGCCACGGTCGTCGAAGTAGCGCCCGGCATAGCTCGTCAGTTCCTTCGGACATTCCGTGCCGGGTCGGAAGATGACCTCGCGTCGGGCTCCGTAGTGGAGATAGACTTGCGAATAGATCGGCTGGAATCCCAAGGCGAGGGCCTTCTTCGCACCCCGCCGTCGACCCAGTTTGTCGAGCGCGAATTCGACATGCTTACAGGTCCCCAGCGTATTGACCGCGAAGTCGGGACAGGAGCAGAAATTCTCGCCCAGGCCGGCCCCGCGGATCGCCACGCGATAGGTCCGCTCGGTCTGCGGATTGGTGATCTCGAAATCCGAAAAGATCGGCTCGCCGCCGACGTTTGTGAGTTGAAAATCCTGCTCGCGGCCGAATTGACGCCGCAACTCGATCTGCCAGGCCTCCAACGACATGTCGTCCGGTTTGCGAAGCCGAGAGAGCTTTTTTTTCTTCACGGTCGGTTTGTATTTCGTGGCCGACTTCGGCTTTGCGGTCCTCTTTCGACCGCTGGGCGTGCGGCGTTTGGCTTCCGTTCGAGGCGACATGTGGATCCCTCCTGTTTGGCGGTGGTGGTAGTGGACCGAATTTTGGCGAAACGATCGGGTTTTGGCGGAACGTGACAGGTTCACCCTTCGTCATCGTCGTTTAGCGGCCGGGCTTGCCCGGCGTGTTTGGGACGGTTCTCGTCGGCAGAAACGCGCCGGGCAAGCCCGGCCGCTAAACACACTTGC
>JAZFUB010000359.1:0-3709 GCA_036447015.1 Thermoguttaceae bacterium
GATCGTCGCCGCGTACATTGCCCCGGCCATCACGCTTTCGGGCGGAAAATACGCCGTCGCGAATCGCGACCGGATGGCGACGGGCAAGGCGATCGAACGGGCAATCCAGCAGTACAATCGCCGAGGATAAACCATGGCCGATCAAACCGTCGCTTCGCTCTTCACCCAGTCGATCCCGCGCGAATCAATCTTCATCAGCCCGCACGACCACAAAGTCCTTCGCCGCCTGGCCGGGACATTGGCGGAACTGGCCGCCCGGCCGATCGAAGCGGAACGGCGCGAACTATGGTATCGGCACAACGCCCTGGAACCGACTCGTCCGGTCATCTTCTGCGATCCCGAAAACGGCTGGAACGAGATCATCACCGAGGATCGGATCCGGTGCGAAGGCGACCTGGCCCGCGGCTGGGAGATGACGCTGCGCAAAGAGATCTTCTGGGCCGATTCGATGGGCGACGACAAGGTGGTCGACGCGATGTTCGAAGTCCGCCACGTCTACACGGAGAGCGACTGGGGGATGCACGAGATCGTGCGGAAAACGGTGAGCCACGGTTCCTATTGCTGGGACGCGCCGCTCAAGGACTACGGCGACCTCGACCGGGTGCGCTTCCCCGAAATCACCGTCGATCACGAGGCGACCGCCGATCTGCTTGCCTTGGCCGAGGAGACGTTTGCCGGCCTGCTCGACGTGCGACTGAAAACCCTTTGGTGGTGGACCCTGGGCATGACCTGGACGCTGGTAAATCTCCGCGGCCTCGAGCAGATCATGCTCGACATGTACGACCATCCCCAGCAGCTGCACCGGCTGATGGCGATCCTTCGCGACGGGCACCTGGCCAAGCTCGACTACTTGGAAGAGCACGGCCTGCTCTCTCCTAATCACGACAATACCTACGTCGGCTCGGGCGGATTCGGCCTTACCCGCGAGTTGCCGCAGCCCGACTTCGCCGGCCGTGTGCGGACGTGCGACATGTGGGGCTTCTGCGAGAGCCAGGAGACGGTCCAGGTCTCGCCGGCCATGTTCGAGGAGTTCATCTTCCCCTACCAACTGCCCGTCATGGAGCGGTTTGGGTTGAACTGCTACGGATGCTGCGAGCCCATAGACAAACGGTGGCACGTGGTGAAGCGATTCCCGCGGCTGCGCCGGGTCTCGGTATCGGCCTGGGCAGACGTCGAAAAGATGGCCGAGTTCCTCGGAGCCGACTATCTGTACTCCTACAAGCCGTCGCCGGTCGAGTTGGCTCAGTCCACCATCGACGAGGACCGTATCCGCCAAGGGCTTCGACACGCGATCGACGCCACCCGCGGCTGCCGGCTGGAGATCATCATGAAGGACAACCACACCATCGGCAACAACCCGGAGAATGTCACTCGTTGGTGCCGCATCGCTCTGGAAGAGGCCGATCGGGCGTGACGAGCGCCGCTGGTCATGCCCAAGGCGCTGGGCGACGGCTCCCCCAACAGGGCCCGAATCCCGACGATCGGGCGACCGTGACCGCGACCCAAAGCAAGCTGATTGTCTATCTCAACGGCCGCCGGACCGCCATCGCCACGTCCGACGGTACAATCGGCGTCGACGCAAGTGACTGCACGCAATCACTTTCATGCATCCCACCCAAAGGAGCTATGTCTTCAGTTGATGCGGCAAACACTGGTGTATGCGCCGGCCGTGGAAAATTCTGCCGAAATCTTTCCAAAAGGCTTGCATTTTTTCCTTTCTATGTTAAGTTAGTCGGTTATAGGAGTTAAATGGGTCGTTATAGTAAGGCCGAATGGCTCAACTTGTTCTCATCTAATCGGTATTACGGTATTGTCAGTTCTGCCAAGTGGAGAAACTCGTGAAGAAACACCCTGTGACGCTAACTAATCTTTTTGATTCCCTATTCTGGAGGAAGACGATGCGAAACTCACTGGTACTGCTCTTAGGAGCGATCATGCTGGTCGGCACCGGTCCGGCGCAAGGTGCGCTGG
The DNA here is from genome assembly GCA_036447015.1 of Thermoguttaceae bacterium. GTDB lineage: Bacteria > Planctomycetota > Planctomycetia > Pirellulales > Thermoguttaceae > JAZFUB01. The sequence goes on from JAZFUB010000359.1 coordinate 1,972, forward strand.
TCACCAGCGCCGACCTCAGCTCGATGGATGTAGGCTACACTGGCTACAGCTTCGATCTGAACTTGGCTCCTGCCCCTGTGGCCCTGGACCTGGTCGATCCGCTCAATCCGGCCTTGGGTTACAACATCAGCCCTTGGGCCGGTTGGACCAGCTTCGGTGCGAATCCCGGTGAAGTGACTGTAACCGGTAGCGGTGGCAACATCGGCGGTTCCCGGGACCAATTCCGGTATGCGTACATGCCCCTGACGGGCAACGGTACGATGATCGCCCGAGTTGCCGACATGGTCGGCTACGCTCCGGTCATCGACCAAGTCACTGGTGAGGTCGCACTCGCCGATCCGTTGGACCCCAACTCGGGACCGCTCATTGAACGAGACATGTCGGCCGGCACGAAGCCGGGTATCATGATCCGCTCAGGTGCGGCAGACCCGACCGATGTGGACTTCGGTTGGCAAAACACCCTCAACGGCGGCTCCGAGCCTCACGCTCAGAACGCGATTTCCAGCGGTCGTGGCTACCTGTTCCATTCGCGATTGGACGCCTCGGGCGGCACGGTTCGTGACCCCGGTTACATGAACGAGCATTTGTGGGGTACTTTCCTCAAGATGACGCGGTTCGACAACCAGATCCTGTCCTACTACTCGGACGCCGACGAGTTCGGAAATCCGACCGAGTGGATCCTGACGACCAACAATCAAATGGACATACTGACGTCCCAGCCGAACCTTTATATCGGCTTGGCCGTCACGGCCGTCACGGTCGACGGCTCCTTCGCCGATCCCGTGACCCAACTCCTAGGCCAGGCCGGTCCAAATGTCCAGGCCAACCGTATGCTGACGGTGAACTTCACCGATGTCGATTTTACAGCAATCCCGAAGATGACCTGGTTGGGTCAGCCGATCGCTGAGGGCGACTGGGACGGTACGGGACCCGATTTTGGCGATCCCTTTGGAGAGGATCGGTTCCTCTGGACGCCCGCTGACGACGCAGTCTACTATCCGAATTCGTCGGGCATCTCGGCCGTCATCCCCGACAGTCCGGTTGCTGCGGGCGAGCCGGGAGCCTATGTCGTGAACGTCGTCAATGCCCAAGAAGCCTATTCCGCCGAAGTGGGTCTGAACTCGACGCTCAACGTCACCGGTGCAGGCGCAAGCCTGACTCTGCGTGCCCATTTGAATGCGCCCTCCGCGATTCTCGGTCTCGGGGGCGGCGGCTCGCTGACCACCGGCGACGAGTTGCAAACTTCCAGTTCCGTCTTGAAACTCAACCTCGACGGCAGCGGCACGCTGGTGGCCAATTCCCCGATCTCGATCGCCTCGGTCGGCGATAACGCCGCGAATCCCGGCGTGTTCACGATTACCGGCTCCAGCACGGTCTCGATGATCGCATCGAACGCCGGTTTCGGAAGTACGCAGATCAACGTCGAGAACGGCTCGCTCGATGTGGCGGCCGCCGACCCGGCCAGTCCCACTCCGATCCACGGTGCCTTCAGCGTCGTGCTGAACAACGGTAACCTGTCGATCTCCGGAATGCCGGTCGCCACGGATCCCGACCAACTCACGCATCTCGGTTACGACTTCAACGATTACTATGCCGAGGGCGAAGCCCTGCAGCGGAATCTCGACGGCAACGGCGGCCTCTTGGCCGTGGCACCGACGAACGTCGTCACGTTGACCAACGGACCGACCGACCAGGGCCTGGACTTCGACAACGACGGTCAGTGGCAGACCGCCGGCTC
>JAZFUB010000360.1:0-5857 GCA_036447015.1 Thermoguttaceae bacterium
TCCTTTGGACGGCCGATACGGGGAAGTCGGGGTTGTGCCCGTCCCTTTGCCGGGTGACACGCTCTCCAATTCTATGTTGGGCACGGTCGCCAACGACGAGTTGAGTTGGAACAAGTGGTTCGAGTATCGCCGCGAGACGTACGAGATCGGGAACATGGGTAACTACTGGCAGTTCCTTCTGGACCCGAATTACCTCCCCGATGGCTACGCGTGTCCGCCCGACGTGCAAGGCCGGGGGGCCGTGGCGTTGGACTTTGCCGGACGGCCCGTCTATCTGTCGATGGGACACGATGGGGCCCAGACCAACGACCCCTACGAGTTGGACCTTTCGAAAGAGAAGGGCCGCGGCCTGTCGAGTACGGATCGGGGCGACAACCCGTTCAGCGTGGCGGAACTGGAACGGATGGTGCGGCCGTTCGACGCCGACGTCAGCAGACTGCCGGATCGGGTGGAACGGCTGTTCAACTCGGTGGGCACGGTGGACACCGCCTCGCGGCGGCACGAAATCGCTACCGAAAGTTGGGACCTGCCTTGCCCGAACGTGGCCATGACACCCACGTTGACAGATGAGTTGAAGGCGCGTAACGGCGACCGCCGGGCCCACCACCTGATCGACTTGCTGCGCACGAAGGTCGCCGATGCCGACATGCCGGACCGTCTGAAAGAACTGTTTTCCTTGGACATGAGGGCCGGGTTGAGGTTCGACGTCAATCGCCCGTTCGGCAACGGACGCGATGACGACGGTAACGACGTGGTCGACGAATACTGGTGGAGCCGGTCGCGCCCGTTGAGTGAACAGGAGACGATGCGTCTCTTCGACCGCCCCGGCAATCTGTGGCCCCCCGGACCCATCAGGAAGTCTTTCTGGTTCTCGCCGGACGACGACCCGACACCCCCATCCCCATCCCCGGTGACCGCCTTTGAGGCCCGCATTCGGTATGCCCGGCACCTTTACGTGCTGATGATGCTGTTGATCGATGACAGCTACGTGTCGCCCGACTGGGACCCTGCCAAACCGGTGAACGAGGAACGAGCCCGATGGATTGCCCAATGGGCCATCAACGTGGTCGATTTCCGCGACCGCGATTCGATCATGACGCCGTTCACGTACGATCCTGATCCGTTTTCGGGCGGTTGGAACGCGAGTAGCGCTACCATGGTGTGGGGATGTGAACGGCCCGAGTTGTTGATCTCCGAAACCCTGGCGTTTCACGATCGACGCACCGAAGACTTGGACCGGGATACGGGCAATAGCAAGCTGACGACCGACGCCCCGCCCGACAACGACGAAGATTTCGACCAGAAAATCAAGCCCCAGGGATCGTTGTTTATCGAACTTTTCAACCCGTGGACCCGGTTGGAGCCGTGTCCGGCCGAGCTGTCTTCCGGTTACACGACCGTCAGCAACACGACCGGCCCCAAAACGGTCGGCGTTCACAACGGCGGGATCGACTTGGGTAAGAAGTCGCCGAGCGGCGGGTCGCCCGTGTGGCGGTTGGTGATCGTCGCCGGCGATGAGTTCGACGAGGACCCCGACGATCCGGTTTTGGCCAATAGACCGACCTTCGAACGTGCGGTCTACTTCGTCGATTCCACGGCGAACCTTCCCACCGACATCGCGGTGAAGTTCCAGCCCGACGATCAGTTCGCCGGGAGGATCGCGCCGATTCTTCCCGGCCGTTATGCGGTCATCGGCCCGGGCGAGAAGGACGAGGCTGGCGAGAGCACAACCTATATCGGATTCAAGAACGATGGTACCCGGGGCAATGCCACCACCCGACGCATTGTCCTTCGCCCCAATGCGGATCCCAATCGCGACCCATCGAAAGAATCGCAGACACAGTTCGACGTGTTTTCCAGCGGTATCGCACCGGGCGACATGGCGGCTGCGGCCGATGTGAAACCGGCGGTCTCGGTGGTCATCAATTCCCCCCGACGGCTGAGCATCTCGGAACCGGACGACGGCTACATACCCTATACGGCCGCCGACGGAAACAGCTACGATCCGCCTGAAGACACGCCTCTGGATGCCACATTGAATTTGGGCATGTGGAGCACGAACAACGGGACTTTCGAGAAGGTCAAGGTGGTTCACCTTCAGCGGCTCGCCAACCCGATGAGGCCCCATCACCCGACTCAAAATCCGTATCGAACCATCGATTCGGCGGCGATCGATCTGACCGCGTTCAACGGGGTCACGTCCGCGAACGATCCGAGTGTTGTGAGCAATCCCCGGAACATCGACAAATTCCGCACCCTCGAGCGGGGTGAATTCAATCAGCCCAGAGCGATGAACCTCTGGGCTCAGGAGCCGCTTGGTCCCGGCCGGCGGCCCGCGCCACACACCAGCGCCATCGCACCGCCCGCCGACCACTACTTCGAGGATGCGCTGAGCCACACGCTTGGATACTTGAACTACCATTTCGGACCGCCGCGGTATGATTCGGACTATGACTTGGATTTTCCGGAGGCATTGACCTACCAAGGGGATCCACGGGAACCGTTCCCGTGGCTGACGTGGAACAACCGACCCTTTATCAGTCAGCTCGAACTTCTGCTTGTCCCGACGACCAGTCAGTCGGGTCTGCTGGGGGCCTACGGATTTGACGTCGGCAACACGCCCTACGCGTCGTCCGACCCGGCCAATGTGCCCTACCCGCACCTGATGAACTTGTTCCATTCGGCCAAATGGGACGACACCACCGGCTCTTCTCCGCAACTGCACCGGCTTTTCGAGTACTTGCACGTGCCGTCGCGGTTCGTGGGCACGGAGGACCAACTCGACCCGGGCCGCTTCGCACAACGGGGAAGTCGCCACTGGTTCCATCCGCCGTTCAACAAGATCTCGCGTTACCGTGATCCGGGACGGATGAACCTGAATACGATCTTCTCCCATCGTGTCTGGACCGGGCTGATGAACTATTTCCCCGGCATGTGGGAATTGGAATCTTGGGACGCAATGGTTTGGAGCCGTCGACGTTACGGCGCTGCGGCGCCGCTGCCGGATCCTAGCCGGCTCCCTGCTCCAACTGATCTTGACTATCAACTAAAATATAACCAAGAACATGAACGCTTGATTCACACCGAGATGATGACGATCGATCCCAACTATCCGACACGCTTCGCTCAACCCTTCCGCTCGTATGCGGGCGGCGCGTTGGTGCCGCCCGGCATGGAAGCGGATCGGGAAATCGACGCCACCGTGCTGCGACCGCATCCCGATACCATATCCAATCCGAGTAAGCCGGAGCGACCGCTATTCGAGTGGGAGGCGAACGTTCCAAATGTGGATGATTACAGGAACACCGAACGCAACCCCTACTTCCGCTATCAGGGGATCCAGCGGTTGGGGAACCTGACCACGACGCGGTCGAACGTCTATGCGATCTGGATCACCGTCGGCTACTTCGAGGTCTCGCCTTGGGAGAGGAACGGCCGCCCAGTCGGCGTCGACACGGAGCATCCGGACGGGTATCAGTTGGGACAGGAATTGGGGCTCGATATGGGCGAGGTCGAGCGGCATCGAGCGTTCTATATCATCGATCGGTCCATTCCCGTCGGGTTCCAGCGCGGTCAGGATCTGAACGTCGAGAAGACCATCCTGCTGCGTCGGTTCATCGAGTAGCGCGAGAAGGGGGAGGGAACCACGGATGAACACGGATGAACACAGATGGCTCTTCCGAAAGACCTGTGGGTAGATTGAGGGTAAGCAAGAAGGACAGAAAAATGGGGGACAGAAAAATGGTGATGCCGAGGCGATCGATCTTGTGAAGCGGGGAGTTGCTACGAGTCATCATTTCTTTGCTTCATTTTTCTGTCCCCCATTTTTCTGTCCGACTCCTTCCTTCTTCCATGCTACTTACTAAGCGTTTTGGACGATCCTGAAACGAAACGGTCGAATTCGTAGTTCATCCGTGTTCATCTGTGGTTTCTATAACTACCCGCAACGACTATGGGATATCGGAATTTACGAGATTGCGTCGATGATCTGCGGCGCTCGGGCCAATTGGTCGAGATCGATCATCCGGTCGATGCCGAGCTCGAGGCGGCCGAGATCCAACGTCGACTGTTCCGTGCCGAGGGGCCGGCCGTGCTGCTCTCGAATGTGCGAGACTGTCGCTTTCCGACGCTCTGCAACCTGTTCGGCACGATGCCGCGCGTGCGGTATCTGTTTCGCGACTCGTTGGCCGCGTTGGAACGGCTCGTGTCGCTGCAGGTCGACCCGTCGGACCTGCTTCGGCGCCCGAAGTTGTATCTGAAGACGCCACTGACCGCATGGCACGCCCGGCCGCGCAAGGTGCGCCGCGGTCCGATCCTGGCCAACGAGACGACGATCGATCAGTTGCCCCAGTTGAAGTCGTGGCCCGACGACGGCGGCGCGTATATCACGTTGCCGCAAGTCTACACCGAAGACCCCGACCGGCCCGGGCTGGGGTGCTCGAACCTGGGGATGTATCGCGTGCAGCTCAGCGGCGGTCAGTATCTGCCGAACCGTGAAGTGGGGATGCACTATCAGTTGCAGCGCGGCATTTCCGCCCATCATGCGGCCGCCATCCGTCGCGGCGAGCCGCTCAAGGTGAACGTGTTCGTGGGCGGACCGCCGGCGATGAGCGTGGCCGCCATCATGCCGTTGCCCGAGGGAGTCAGCGAATTGGCGCTGGCCGGCGCGTTGGGGCGTCGTCGCGTGCCGATGATTTGTCGTAATGAGCAACTGCCGATCCACGCCGAGGCCGACTTCTGCATCACCGGCTATCTGAACCCGAACAAGCTACTGCCCGAGGGACCGTTCGGCGATCACCTGGGCTACTACAGCCTGGCACACGACTTTCCCGTGCTTCGGGTCGAGAAGGTCTATCACCGCACGGGGGCGATCTGGCCGTTTACGGTCGTCGGCCGTCCGCCGCAGGAAGACACGAACTTCGGCCAATTGATTCACGAGATGGTCGGGCCGATCATCCCCAAGGCGATTCCCGGAGTGAAGGCGGTCCACGCGGTCGATGCGGCCGGTGTGCATCCGCTGCTGCTGGCCGTCGGCAGCGAGCGTTACGTGCCGTACGAGGATGCCCGGCGGCCGCGCGAGTTGCTCACGTTGGCCAATGCCTTGCTGGGCCATGGGCAGTTGTCGCTGGCGAAGTACTTGCTGATCGTCGCCGGCGAGGACGATCCGGACCTGGACGTCCACGAGATACCCGACTTTCTGCGCCACGTGCTCGAGCGGGTCGATTGGCGTCGCGACGTGCATTTGCAGACGTGTACGACGATCGACACGCTCGATTACAGCTCGGGCCGGTTGAACGAAGGCTCGAAGATGGTCGTGGCCGCGGCCGGCCCGGTGACACGCAAACTACCCGTGGCATTGGATAGCCGGATCCGCATGACCGAAGCGCTCGGGTTCCGCAACCCGAGGGTCTGCCTGCCGGGCATCCTGGTCGTCGAAGGCCCGGCCTACGACGGCGGGGGCGACGGTGTGGACCCGATCGTCGCGCGGTTCTGCTCGGGATTCGACCGCAACGATGCGATCAACAACTTCCCGCTGATCGTGATCGTCGACGACAGCGATTTCGCTTCGCACACGTTGGAGAATTTCCTTTGGACGACGTTCACCCGAAGCAATCCGGCGACCGATGTCTATGGAATCGAGTCGTTCGTGGTCGACAAGCATTGGGGCTGTCACGGGTCGCTGGTGATCGACGCCCGCAGCAAGCCGCACCACGCCCCGCCGCTGGTGGAGGACCCCGAGGTGACCCGCCGGGTCGACGCCCTGGCGGCACGCGGCGGACCGTTGCATGGACTAATCTAGAAAACGTAGGGGTTTTATCGTTGTTACCGCAACCAAGCCCACCGGCGGCGGCCGGCG
>JAZFUB010000361.1:0-8050 GCA_036447015.1 Thermoguttaceae bacterium
AACTTCACGTTCAGATCGTCCGGCGCAATGCCGTTCTTTTCGAGCAGTTTCAGCGTCTTGCGTCCAATGGCACAGGCCTCGGGATTACCCAGACCGACCGTCACGTCGGGGCGTGTCAGATCGTCGAGCGTGCGGATCTTCTTCGGATTGTCCTTCTGCACGAGGATGGTCGGAATGAAGTAGCAGACTGACTCGTGCGATTCGACGAGCGACTGCTCGACGGCCTGCTCGACGTAATGGACGTCGCCCGGCATGTAGAGATCGCCCCGGCCGCTGAGTTTGATGCGGCTCAACAGCATTTCGCTGCCGGCGTAGTCGCACTCGACGACAATGCCGTACTTCGCGCCGAACCGCTGAGCCAACTCGGCGACCGGCGGGCGGATTCCCGCTCCGCAGTAGAGCAACAGCCGAGGTTTCGGGGGCGTGGTGTCGCAGCCGAGGCACGCGACGAGCAAGGCGAGGATTGTAATTGGGCCCAAGGCCACGACGCCGTACCGGCGACGGCTAAACGTGTGGTCGTACGGACGGCGAAACACGTGCTGTTTTGGCTGGGCTTGCGACATCACTTGACGTAGCCGAAATCGGCGAACACTTTCTCGCCGTGCTCGGCGACGAAATCGAGGAACTGTTCGACGGCCTCCTTGTCGTCGGTGTAGGAGAGCCCCATCACCGAGACGCCGATCTCCTCGCCGTACTCGTACGAGCCGGGAACGATTTCAAGCACGTCGAGGTAGTTGTTCGCCACGCCGTTCCACATGATGCCCGCCTCGCGAGTGCCGATTTTCAGGTGGTTGCCGATTTCCGAATGATGCTCCATCAACGCGCTGCCGGTGTTCTTCAAGACGGCGTCCTTGATCCCCTTCTTTTCGAGCAGCGCGTCGACCATCTCGCCGCAGGTCGAGTACACGGGGTTCGGCAGGACCACTTCCAGGCCCGGTTGGGCAAGGTCCTCGATCCGTGCGATCTTCTTCGGATTGCCTTTGGCAACGACCAAGACGGGAGCCAGGAACCCGACCTTCACCTCGCGCAGCAACGAACCGGCCTCGTCGGTGTACTGGATGAAGGGCGTGTGCGTGACATAAACGTCGCCGGCACTCTTTGCTTTCACGTGAGGCAGATGATCTTCCGACCCGCCGAACGTCATCTTGACGGCGATGCCGGTCTCGGCCTCGAACATTTCGGCCAACTTCTCCGTCGGCGGCCGGAACGAACTGCCGCACAGAATGATGATTTCTCGATTGGCCTCCTGGGGGCCGCACCCACCGCCAAACGCCAGAACACCGATCAACAACGTGGCCGCCGACAAATAGGTTCTTTTCCTCATGGTTCCCCTCCATCCGAATGGTCCATTTTCTCCCAGAACTATAACGGACGACCGTGCAAAAGGGAAGGGCTCGGAACCGCCAAACGAGCTTTCGCGGATCCCCCCCTTGCCTGAGTTCCGTTACAAGCGTATGGTCTAGAGTCTACTTTTGGGGCTTCTTACCCACATCAGCAAGAAGTTTCGGGAATACCCCGCGTACGGATCGGGTGAATGAACAGCGAATCGAACGACCGTCAAAACCTGCTGGTCGTCAACATCAGCCTGGCAGCTAACGTGCTGCTGGCCCCCATGAAGACGGCCGTGGGGATCGTCGGCAGCAGCCCGGCCCTTCTGGCCGATGGGATCAATTCGACTTCGGATGTCGTTTACCTCGTGATCGTGCGGATCTACATGGGTCTGGCCGGCAAGCCGCCAGACCGCGAGCACCCCTTCGGCCATCGCCAGCTCGAGAGCATCGCCGCGGTCATCGTCGGTGCGTTCGTGGCGACCACGGCCGTGGCGATCTTCTGGAATGCGGTCAACCAGGTCTATCTGCTGGGCACCGGACAGAAGGAGTTCGAGGGAGCCCGGCCCATGACCCTCTGGGTGGCCCTGTTCACCGTCGTGTTGAAAGTGGTCCTGACCGTCTATACGACTCGTGTGGGCCGACAGACCGAAAGCATCGCCGTGTTGGCCTTGGCTCGGGACCACCGCAACGATATCTTCTCGATCTCGGCCGCGGCGATCGGTATTTTTCTCAGTCGGGCCGGCTATGGCTGGGTGGATCCGGCCGCGGCCGCTGTGGTGGCGGTGGTGATTTTGCACACCGGCATCACGATCCTCCGCGAGTCGTCGGCCGACCTGATGGACCTCTTGCCCGGCGAACGCGTGTCGGCGCGGATCCGCCAGTTGCTCGAAGAGGTTTCCGGCGTCGAACAGGTCGAGGAGATCCAGATTCACCGCATCGGCCCCTACCTGTTGGTCGCCGTGACGATCGGCATCGACGGCAGCATGAGTGTGGCCGCCGGCGACGAGATTGCCAACCACGTCGAGGCAACGCTCCGCAACAGCGTCGAGTATCTGCACCGAGTGTCCGTACACTACCACCCAACCAAGACATGCCGCATCGACGATCACGACACTGTCGTCTAGTCGTTTAGCGGCCGGGCTTGCCCGGCGTGTTTTGCCCTGGTGGAAACGGCGCGTCCTGATGGCAACGCGGTGTTCTGGTCCGACGGAAACGCGCCGGGCAAGCCCGGCCGCTAAACGACGATGGCGTGCTAGTCCCCGGTTTCATGCTGAACATCAGGTACTTCTTCCCGGACGCTACCGCCGCCTCCACCATCGCCACGCCAGCAGGCCTAGCCCGAGGATGGAAAGCAGGAAGGTGGAGGGTTCCGGTACGGCGATCTCGTAGCCGATCAAATCCAACGCTCGCAGATCCGCGTCGGTCACCGTGAACGTTTGCCCAAACGCGATCGACGGGTCCATCATGCCGATCATCACGCTTTGGTTAAGCGAGTCGTCCAGCCAGTGGCTGGCTTGATTGCCGTCGCCGGTAAAAGCACCGGTCGACATCGGGAGCTCGGCGTCCGATTCTCCGATACCCCAGATCTGGTCGGTGATGGCGCTGCCGCCTGGCAACAGGTACCGGGGGAACGATTGGAATTCGGCCGCCGTGCTCGGATCGTGTCCGACCACGCCGTTCTCGAAGCGAAAAACGTCGAGTGTCGTGGGATAAACCGTCCCGGTCAACGACTGGTCGACCAAAGCGTCAATGTCGTCCACTATCGAGATAAATCCCAGGGCGTGTCCGATCTCGTGGGCGGCGGCGCTTTCGAAGTCGATCTTATCGAAGTCCACTCCGTTGCTGTTGTCGAAGTCGAAAGAAAACTGGGAGTTGAAGTTGATCGTCCCGTCGGCGGCGCCGTCATCGAAGGAATCGAGCAATGCGGCGGGGAATCCCAGAGCTTTTAGGTTGGCCCTCGTCGCCGACATCAGGGCCTGGCCACCCTCTTGCAGCGGAAGCCTGGCCACCGAGAACCCATCGGGTAGGATCGCCGTGTAATCGGCCATGTCGGGCAGGAAGGAGACGATCGTGTCGTCCGGTTCGTCGGCCGCATCGGCAACCATGACATCGCGGAATTCGTTCGGCTCGGTTGCGATGAAGTCGGACGAAGAGGTTTGGCCGATGGTCGAACCGGCCCCGAGATCGATCAGATCGGCATCGATGTTGACGACAATGTCGTCGTCGATTCTCGTACTCCAGGTGTTCGCCGCCCGATTGAATGCATCCAGCGCGGCCTGGTTACCCAAAAGCCCCGGGCCCGGATTGATGTTGATCGTAAGGCCGTCACCGGCCGCATGACCGACGCCGAGAACCGTGAGCATGAGGATGGGAATCGCCAACGAGGTGGCACGACGGCTCAACGGCGGAAGACTATTCATAGGTGCATATCCCAAGCTCATACGCGGTCGAGGCGATGTTGTTTTTGCCGGCTCGGGGGCAAGCGTGCGTCACCGACCTTCGATGGGAATCTATCGCTGCCTCTCGCGTACGGACAACCCCTACAACCGTATAACTTCTAGGTTAATCCGAATGTGTGGATTATGCAAGTAATTTCGGAAAAACCGGCAGCAGAATCTGCGAAATCCCACTTTCCTGTAGCTGAACTCGCAAGAGTTCCGGCAGAATGCCCCACGAGGCAGCACCGCCCGAAGTCTTGCGACTTCGGCTACGGATAACTTTGCAGTGCTCCCGGCTAGACGGGGGAATGTGGCGGATACGGCTCGTTCTTGATGTAGGCCGTGCCCTGCAACTGGGCGATCAGGCGCTCCTGCTCGTCGAGCACGCGGACCGTGGTGGTCGAGACCTTTCTGCTTCGCGAGATCTCGACCGCCTCGGCCGTCAACGTGCCTTCACGGACCGGTTCGAGGTAGGAGATGTTCAGGTTGATGCCCACTGCCGCCTTGCCCGCCGCGTTGCAGGCCGCGAACATGGCCGCGGCAGCCAAAGTGAAGATCGCCCCGCCGTGGACCAATTCGAGATTGTTCATGTGCCGTCGGTCGACCACCAAGCGGGCCGTCGCCCGACCGGGCTGGACGTCGACCAGTTCAACGCCGGCGGCCGCGGCGAAGTGGTCGTTTTCGAAATGGGCTTTGTCGATTTCCAAGATTCGGACCCTTGCAGCGAAGGAAGTAAGCGGAGCGGTGTATTCGGACCGTACGCTAACCGAAACCGCCGCCGGGTGCAACCTCGTGGCTTGCGTGTGATTGGTTGAGTGTGGCACGTCCCTGAGGCACGAAGGGCGTGGCGAGCCGGAGAAAACCACGCCCTTCGTGCCTCAGGGACGTGCCACACTCAAATCTACTCTCCCAATTGGGCAGGGGGAACATCCGTGAACACTTGTGGCGACGGCTTCCTTCCGGGTATAACTGCGTTGAGACCCCATTGCCTGTAAGAAAGCAAGGCCGCTGATGTCTGTCATCGTGAAATCGGACCCCCGAGCGATTTCGTCGACGGACGTGCCCCACTGCCTGCCGTTTGCCCATCTGAACCTGTCTCGCAACCCGTTCGGCGAGCTGGACTTTGCCCAACGGGCCGCCCTGGCCGTGGTCGACATCGATCGGTTCGTTCGACGGTTGCGGCGGCCCGGCTATGCGGTCCAGTTTCTCGGCGACAAGGGACGCGGCAAGACGACCCATCTGTTGGCCATCCGGCAGCACTTTCCCGAGGCCGCCTACGTCCATATCGGCGAAGGCCAACGGCCACGCATCCCTCGGGGGCATCCGCTGATGATCGACGAGATTCAGCGGCTGCCACGTTGGCGTCGGCGGTGGGTCTTCCGGCGACCCGTCTCGCTGGTCATCGGGACGCACGAGGACGTCTCGGCAGAACTGCTTCGGGCCGGATTCGAGGTCGACTCGATCGAGGCGGCCGCTTCGCTGGATGCCGAGCGACTGCACGAGATCGTCAATCTGCGGATCCGTTGGGCACGCCGAGCCTCCGGCCCGGTGCCCCGCGTGACGCTCGACACGGCCGGGGCGATGATCGAGCGGTTCGGCGACGACGTCCGCATGATCGAATGGCATTTGTACGAACTGTTTCAACGTTTACGGGAAATCCAAAATGTCTAAATGCGATTTGAAAATCGAATTCGACCGTGCCGACCGGCAGTATCAACCCGGCGAGGAAGTGACCGGCACCGTCCACGTGCGAGTGAATCGCGAGGTGCAGTGCGACGGCCTGATGGTCGAGCATTTTTGGCAAACCCACGGTCGCGGCAACACGGCCACGGGAACGAAACAGAGCCTTGTGGTCTTCCGCGGGCAATGGCAGGCCGGCGAATCGGCGAGCTATCCGTTTTCCTTCACGGCCCCCAGCGGCCCGCCGACCTATCGGGGACATTACCTGAACATCGATCACTACGTTCGAGCCCGCGTCGACATTCCTTGGGCACTGGACCCGAAGAAGCAGGAAGAGTACCTATTGCACGTCGGCAGCGAGCCATACGGAAACCGGCCCGACGTTCGATTGCAGCAGCAAAAAGCGGGCGGCTCCGCGGCGTCGACCTTGGGAATGGTCATCGGTGGGGCGATGCTTGCGTTCGGTGTGTTCCTCTGTGTTCCTTTTGGGCTCGTGCTGATCCCCGCCGGATGCCTCGTCCTCTTCTTCTCTTTGCGCAAGGTGATGGCCGAGAGAAAGATCGGGCAGGTCGATCTGAATTGCGGATCTTCGAACGTGGCCCCGGGCGGGAATGTTCCCCTGAAGTTGTCGTTCGCGCCCCGCGGATCGGCTCGACTCAACGCCATTACTGCCCGATTGACCGGCGTCGAACGGTGTGTCTCGGGCAGCGGTACGAACAAAACGACCCATACGCACAAACTCCACAATCGGACGATCGCGCTGTCGGGTGAGCGTACGGTGTCGGCCGACCAGCCGGTTCGGCTACAGTGCGAGGTGCCGATTCCACAGACCAGGGCGTACAGTTTCTCGGCCGCCGACAACGATCTGATCTGGGAACTCGAGGTCCGCATCGACATCCCGTTGTGGCCCGACTGGGTCGAGAAACGCGTTTTGACGATCCGCCCCGACGCGGAGACCCAAGCGGTCGAAGCAACCGTCGTCGCCGAGGAGCCGCCCCTGCTCGCCGATGTGGTGGTTGTCGAAGAACCGGTTCAAGAAGTGTCGGTCACGCCGATCGAGGACCAGTCCGACCGGCCGGCTGAAGACGTCTTCGAAACCGTGGCCGAGGAGACTCCGCCGCCGGACGACGTCGCGGGGGCTGAGCCCGCGCCGATTGCGTCCCCTGCGGCCGGACCGATCGCCGGCCGGGCGGAGTTGGCCACTATCGCCGAAAGTATTTTGGCCGCCGGCCGCTTCGGGTTCGAACGGGAGAGAATCGTCGAGGAAAACATGGAGCGCACCTTCGCCTGCGCGATCGGCATCTCGAAAATCGACCGGACCTACAGCTACGCCTCCGACGACCGACTGCGCAACGGCCGGACGATCATCGGGCGAATCGAAGGCACCGACTGCGAAGCCTCGTTGCTGACACCCCAGTCACGCAACGGAGAGATCGACGCACTCGATGTCAGAGGGACCGTCGAGACCCGGTGCGTGTTGCTGAAATGGAACACGATTTACGATCGATTGGAAATGCGGGAGGTGTAGTGGCGGGTCGTCGGTCGGCAACGGTCGTCCCCGTTTAGTTGCCGCCGGTACGGCGGCTTGACGCTTGAAGACACTTTCGACCAAGTCGCCGTGCCGGCGACAGCTAAACGGCGTACTGCCCATTTGAAAGAACATTATGAACGGGTTTACGAGGAGAGACAGTCGATGAATCGATTCGCATTGTTTGTCAGTATGGCCACTGCGAACGCAGCCATCGCACCGTGCGCCGCGCAAGAGCCACAATCCTCGTGGAAACCGGCCGCCGGCCCGATGACGACCCGTTGGGCCAAGGACGTCTCACCGGACAACGTGCTCGCCGAGTATCCCCGACCGCAGATGGTTCGACCGCAGTGGCAAAACCTCAACGGACTGTGGGACTATGCGATTCGTCCGAAGGACGACGCGACGCCGGCACAGTTCGACGGCGAGATCCACAGCGTAACGATCGATCTGGGAAAGCCGGAGTAGCTGGCCAGCGAGTCGCTTTCCGGCACCGGTTCGGTACCCATTTCCGTTGTCGATGCGGCTCAAGAACGACAGAAAGCACACAAGTCGGAAGCAAACACGGATCATCGGCCGGTGAGGTAGACTTCACTTGTCGCAGGATTCTTTCGCAAGACGGGCGCAGGGAACGTTTTCGATGACCGGCGAGGAACAATTCGGTTGGCGGCCGTGGCCGAAGGCGCTGAGACGGTGCCGGGCCGAAGACGTCCTGATCGCGTTTCGCGTCGTCGGGCGGGCAATCCGCGTGAAGCATCGGCGGGTTGCCGACGGGGTGCCGACCCAGGCCGACGTCTGTCAACTGGCGTTGCGCATCAAGGACCAGCGCGACCTGATTCGCCAACTCACCGGCCGGCACAATCGCAAGCATGCCAGACGCCTGTTGCGGCTGAATCGCAAGCACCGGTTGCGGCTGCTGCGGTTGGTCGAGCAGGCGGGACTGGATCCCAGCGTGTTGATCTTCAGATAGCCCCACCTGCCTCGAATCCTCGTGCTCAAAATCCTCGGCATCCATGAAACAACATACGCTTCAGTCGGATGAACCTCAAAACAGATCCTGCAACCGTTCTGAG
>JAZFUB010000362.1:0-5021 GCA_036447015.1 Thermoguttaceae bacterium
TGCAGATGAACGTCGAAGACACCCGACTGGGCGTGGCCGAGTACGTGATCGAGAAGCACGGGCTGGACACGATCGAGTTGAAGTGGGGCCAAGGCGCCAAGTGCATCGGCGGCGAAATCAAGGTCGATTCGATCGAGCGTGCGTTGGAACTTCAGAAGCGAGGCTACATCGTCACTCCCGATCCGTCCGATCCGATCATTCAGGCTTCGTTCAAGGACGGCGCGATCAAGGAGTTCGAGCGTCACAGCCGCTTGGGCTTCATCTCTGAGCAAGGCTTCCATGACGAAGTCGCTCGGCTTCGCGGCCTGGGCTTCAAGCGGGTCACGCTGAAGACGAGTGCCTACGGGCTGCGTGAGTTGGCCATGGCGTTGAAGTGGTGCAGCAAGGCGAAGATCGACCTGCTGACGATCGACGGTGCGCCCGGCGGAACCGGCATGAGTCCGTGGCGGATGATGGAAGAATGGGGTATGCCGGCGATCTACCTGCACTCGGCCGCGGTCGAGTTCGCCGACAAGCTGACCGCCAAGGGCGAGCGCGTGCCCGACCTGGCCTTCGCCGGCGGTTTCAGCAGCGAAGACCACATCTTCAAGGCGATCGCCTTGGGAGCACCGTACGTGAAGGCCATCTGCATGGGCCGCGCGTTGATGATCCCCGGCATGGTCGGCAAGAATGTCGCCAACTGGATGAACAACGGCGGATTGCCGAAGAACGTCTCCTGCTACGGCGAGACGGTCAAAGAGATGTTCGTCTGTTGGGAGCAGGTGGCCGATCTGGTCGGCATCGACGAGATGCCCAACATCCCGCTCGGCGCGATCGGCATCTTTTCCTATGCCCAGAAGTTGGCCGTCGGCATGCAGCAATTGATGGCCGGTGCCCGATGCTTCAACGTCCCGGCGATCACGCGGAGGGAACTCTTCAGCCTGACGAAGGAATGTGCCGAAGTGACCAAGATTCCGTACGTGATGGACGCCTATCGCGAAGAAGCCGAAGCGATCCTCAACGGCTAATCGCGGCTTGAGTCTTGTACGATCGTGCGAAGAAACCAAACGGCCTCATCCGGAATCGGGTGGGGCCTTTTTTGATGCGCACGCTTGGGGGGAACCACAGATGAACACGGATAAACACGGATAAGAAGAAAGGAATCGAACCGGGGACGACCGTCGAGTTATGCGTTCGACTTTCGCCGTCTTCTGCGACGCCAGTACCAGACGCCGGCCAGCAAGACCAACGGCATCCCCACCATGCCGCCCACTTGGACCCAGCCGGCGAGCAGCATCATCTTGTGGACCAGTGAGGTGTGCTGATCGCGTGGAAAAAGGGGACAGGCACCGAGCCGAGGCGTTTCCCACGGGTTTGGCATCGATTGCAGTTCGGAGCCAGTCCCCCTTTTTCCACTCCATGTTTACGGTTTGAGATCTTACTTCAGCATCTTGATCCGCAGGTTCTTGAACTGCACCTTCATTGGTGGGCCGGGGTGCATCTGCAGGGCGATCACGCCGCTGGCGGCCGCCTGGCCTTTTTGGCGATCGATCGCTTCGGCCATCAATTGGCCGTTGATCTCCAACGTGATCTTGGGGCCTCGGGCGACGATGCGATAATCGTTCCAATCGTCGGCCTTGATCTGCTTCTGCAGTTCGTCAGATTCGGCGAATCGCGTGATCTGCTTGTTGCCTTGCTCGTCGATCTCGACCTTGGTGCCGCGCATGGCGATGCCGCCGCGAGCGTGTTCGAACAGGGCACCCGACCACTGCGGCCCGGCTTCCATGTCGGCCTGATAGCCGCGTGTATCCCAGTTGGGGATTTCGCGGCTCCGCAGTTGGATGCCCGAGTTTCCGCCGACAATGCGATAGGAAAGCCGCAGTTCGAAATCGGCCGGTTTCCCGCCTCGCCACATCAGATAGTGGTGCTTCAAGCAGGGGTTTTCCTTGGTGCTCTGGCTGGTGATCGTGCCGTCCTCGACCCACCAACCGCCCGGCTTGCCTTCCCAGCCGGTGAGATCCTTGCCATTGAACATCGAGACGAAGCCCTTTTCGACGTCGTCCTTTTTCACGTCATCGGCGGCCGGGGCGACGGACGAAAAGGCGACGAGCAATAAACCGGCTGAAAGTAGGCGAAGCATCATGGGAGCGATCCTTTCGTGTTTTCGGGGAAGCGTAGGCGACTTCTTTCGATGATAACGCGCGGCGAGCGTGTGTGCAAACTGCAATTATGTGTCTTCCAAGCCCACGGGCTGCGTCCCGTGGGACCGACCGAGTGCTTGCACTGGGTCCCACCGGTCGCAGCCGGTGGGCTTGGAAGGGGTTGTGCTAACGGTTGGATTGTACCGGGCCGTGCCATCGCCAGAGGACCAGCGACAAGATGCCGCTCACGAGGAGCATCGCGCTGAGCGTGCCGAAGTTCAGCAACTCGCTCTTCGCGTAGCCGGAAAACGTCGGCCCGAAGCTACCCACGCCGAACCCCAGCGTAAAGCTCAGCCCGTAGCAGAGGCTCCGCCGGCGTCGAGGAACGTACTTGGCCACGAGACTGTTGTAGAGTGGTTGGTGCATGAAGAACAGCGGCGAGAAGAGTCCGGCCACCCAGATCTTGGCGTAACCGTCGACGAAGGCCATCGCCAGTACGCAGGGCGCAGCCGCGAAGAACGCAAACGCCATCAACGGCTCCAGCGTCGAAGGTCTGGCCAATCGCCCGGCCGCATATTGGCCCACGACACCCAACAGCAGCACACCGCCGGTCAGGTAGTTTCGCATACTCTCCTCGGGAATCGACTCGAGGCCCAAGCCGGCGCCGTCGAGGTAGCGCGGCAGGAAATTCAGAATGGCCGCATAAACGAACCCGGAAATGGCGGCGATCGTGATCAGCGTCAGGTAGGACGGCCAATAGGCGTCGTCTTCGCCGTCGGCGACCGGGGCGTCGGTCTCGGTCGTCTGCGACGGCAACCCGCCATGGGCCAGTCGCCACTTCAGCAACCCGGCCAGCAACACGCCGGGAACGGCCAACACCATGTAGTACTGTTGCCACGTCGCTCCCGTATTCAACACCAGCCCAGCGAGGAACGGCCCGCTGGCGATGCCGATCGAGCCGAAGATGCCGTGGTAGCCCAACGCCATCGGGCGATTTTCGGGGTTCGTATGATGCGAGATCAATCCGACGCCGGCCGGGTGGTAGATGCTGCAAAACAGCCCCAGCGTGAACATGGCCAGATACATGGCGGCCAGATTGGGCGAGAACCAGGCGAGCACGGCCGAAAAACTGCACCCGAGCAGATAGATCAGCAGCAGCCGCTTGGCCCCATAGCGGTCGGCGAACCAGCCGGCGACCAGCGCACACATCCCGAACGGCAATCGCAGAGCGTTACCCAACTTGCCCGAGACCGCCTTCTGGCTGTCCGCCGCCACGCCGAATCCCGTATCGTCGGCGACCACCAATTGCTCGACGCACGCGAACGAGTGTTCGTAGACGTGGACCAGGGCGTGGCAGCAGGAGATCAGCAGGACCAGCCGCAGGGTGGCCGAGTTCATTTTGCCCATGACCGCTCCGCCAGTCGGGCAAGCAGTTCACGTGCCGCGCCGTCGTCGATGGCGGCGGCAGCCTGCTTGGCACATTTTTCGAGCGACGCGTCTCGACCGACGGTCCAGAGGGCGGCCGCCGCATTGGCCACCACGATATCCCGCCCCGGGCCGGTCTGGCCGTCGAGCACCTCGCGGATGATCCGAGCACTGTCGTCGGGCCCCTCGATCAACATCGACTCCAAACCGGTCTGCTGCAAGCCGAAATCGGCCGGCGTCCACTCGAATTCTCGGAGCCCTTCGCCCGTCGCCTCGGTGACATGGGTCGAGTCGGCGAGCGTCACTTCGTCCAGACCGTCGTTGCCGTGGACGACGAGTGTCCGCCGGGTCCCCAGCATCGAAAGCGCTTCGGCCAGCACGGGTCGCAATTGCGGTCGGCCCACGCCGAGCAGTTGGAACGGCGCGCCGGCCGGATTGACCAGCGGACCGAGCATGTTGAAGATCGTCGGATGGCCCAGCTTCTTTCGCACCGGGCCGACGTGCCGCATCGCCTGGTGCAACAACGGGGCGAAGCAGAAGCAGATGCCCAGTTCGTCCAAACAGGCCTCGACCCGTGCGACGCCGGCATCGACATTCACCCCCAGCGCGGCCAAGGCATCGGCCGAACCGCTGCGGCTGGTGATCCCCCGATTTCCATGCTTGGCCACGGGCACCCCGGCCGCTGCGGTGACCAGTGCCGCGGCCGTGCTGATGTTGAACGTCTTCGACCCGTCGCCGCCCGTGCCGCACGTGTCGATCAGCCCGGTGCGAGCGGTGCGGATGGGCGTCATGTGCCGGCGCATGGCCTGGGCCGCCCCGGCCACTTCGGCCACCGTCTCGCCCTTTTCGTGCAGCGCGACCAGCAGTCGGGCAATGTCGTCTTCCTCGCAACGACCCTGCATAATCAGGCCGATCACCTCGGACATCCGTTGCATCGAAAGGTCATCGCCCGATTCGACGGTCTTCAGCGTGGTTTCAATCATCTCGGTTTCCTACAGGTCGACTTCATCCAACTCGTCGACCAATCGGTCCAGTTCATCCTTTTCAGCGACGTTGTCTTCAGAGACGTTGTCGGCCTCCGCCTTTTCGGCCAGTGCCCGATCGCGTTCGGCCGCCGCCAGGTCGGGCGTGCTCGGCATGCCCAACAACTGAACCAGGCCCGTATTGAACCCGTCGGCCGAGGCGGTCGGGTCGCCGGCGATCACCGGTGTCTGGTGCTCGGGAAACATGATGGCCTCGGCCGGGCAGACTCGACTGCACGCCGGACAACCGGCTCGGCAGGCGTCGGGCTGTTCTACAAGGATCCGATCCGACGCGTCGACGCCATACACGCCGAACAGACAGAAGTTCAGACATTCCAGGCAGTTCTGGCAGCGGCCGTAATCGATCACCGGATACCAACGCAGTTTTGTTTCCTCGTCGGACGCGGCGGAAGTTTCGCCGTCGGTGCTTTCCACATCGTCGAAACCGATCGGC